>CANHVD010000339.1 GCA_947463775.1 Planctomycetaceae bacterium
AGCCGATAAAGACTTCAATTGGCTTCGCTGTAAGTTTTCCCAGTCGTTGCCGTTCTCCTTTCTTTCTTCTCTGGAAACGTTTTTGGAGTTTGACATGTTGCCTTTACGTAAACGAAGCGGGTTCACGCTGATTGAACTGCTGGTGGTCATTGCGATCATCGCCATTCTTATTGCCCTGCTGCTTCCAGCAGTCCAGCAAGCCCGTGAGGCTGCTCGACGAACACAGTGCAAGAACAATCTCAAGCAGATTGGCCTCGCACTGCACAACTATCACGACGTCTACAATCAGTTCCCGTGCCCATTTGGCATCTCCGCATTGCGTGGTGGTGCTGAAGTTTGGGGGCACTCACAGTGGGTTGCCTTGTTGCCTTACATGGAACAGGCGAATCTCTATTCTCAGTGGAACTTCAACGTTGCAAACGAAGGCTGGGATGGAAACCTTACAATTTCAAGAGCCGCTAACCTGCCTATGCTCCGATGTCCGTCATCGAACCTTCCTAAGCTGAGCCCAAATGCTTTCCCGACTGCCCATTACTTCGGGATTGGTGGTGCTGTGCCGCGAGGTACCTGGACTGACACCAAGGGTCTCAGCGATCAGACAGCCAACTGGGGCTTCACGTCTTCCCGTGGTATGATGGTTTTCGGCGGAAAGAACATTTCCTCTTGTACAGACGGGACTTCCAACACGATTATCGAAGGCGAAATCAGCAACTTCATTTTCGACGCAACGGGCAACTCGAAGGATGATCGACGCCCCGCACGAAATTGGAGCTGGGCAATGGGTGGTCTCACTGGCTGGCGAGACTGGGCTCCACAGGTTTCCAATGTTTGCGTGCGATACGCACCAAATGCACGAGTACTTGGAGCAAACGGTCTGGTTTGGAGTGCATGGGACGATGCATCCGGCACCAACTGCCCGCTTTCATCAACTCACACTGGCGGCGTACAGGTCACTTTGACCGACGGTTCAGTACGGTTCATCAGTGACAACATCGACATGCTGACCCTGACCGTCCTGTCAGTTCGCGATGACGACAAAGTAGTTGGCGAGTACTAATTCCACAGTTGTCTGACTTGAGTCCCTGGGGGCAAACATCTGCCTCCAGGGTTTCTTTATCGTGATACAATTTGTCCTTTGAGAAGCATGATGTCTAATAAATTCTGCACACTGCTTGCGGTGATGTCTTTTGCCTGCTTGACAATTGCTGGTTGTGGTGGCCGGGGTGATGGCTATTCGGGTTCCCGAGGCCAGGTCAATGGTAAGGTCACGATCGACGGGCAGCCGTTGCAGAAAGGTTGTCAGATTATCTTCATTTCGGCCACCGGCGGATATACCGCAGCCGGAGTGATCGGTGATGGTGGTGCGTATAAACTTGAGTATCCTGATGGCGGAGGGCTGCCTGCTGTTGAATACCAAATTCAGTTCACAGCCCCAATTGCTGCGCCGGTACCATCAACTCCCGCCGCCCCAGTGGACCCCACCAAGATGGCCGCGTCGATGAAAGTTGGCGCGAAGATGAAGGCTGCTGACGAAGGCCCGATTCCTACAAAGTACCAGTCGACCAATTCCAGCACGATGTCCTTTGTCGTCAAGGACGGCGAAAACAAGGCCGACTTCGACTTGAAGAAGGGTGGCTAATTAAGGCTCGTGGCGAGCCTAATTTGGTGCCGCAGTTGAGAGAGTCTTCCTCAGCAGCCGCACCAAATCTCGTGAGCATGGAGTTTTGCTCTCAGATCTGACCTGCCGCTTCGCCAATGATACACCGGTCGTTAGCTAGGACGTTGTCTCTGTTGGCTGCAAAGAGCGTCTTGTGCGGGCACGATAGACGCAACGATCTGAATGACGTTTCCTGCGAAGACCCCGCCTCAATTTCTGTCGCTCGAAGAATAAGACCTGCTCGCTCTTCGCATATGGTTCGGCAGCAGAAATGGCTTGCGATGCCCTCTTTCAGAGATTCCCTGCCCTGCAAAGAGTTTGCGACCACTGTGGCCAACTTCTCGGTCACGTTCTAGTCGCCGTTGCCTACGTGGCGTTCAGTCCCCTGCGGCAACTCACTGAGTAAGAATCTGTACGCTACAGAACTCAGTCCACGGTTGAAGGTAACGCGGGCTCAATGACACGCTGGATTCCTATCAGATACAAGCGTCAGGCAGTGGGCCTCAATAGGTTCACTCGAATGTGACCTTTCTTGTCCCGCGTGCCGTCGGCCCTCCGCAAAACCTTGATCCTCATTCATTTCGCGAAGACACAATGCATGCTGCTCGTCGTCTTGCCATGTGGGGAAGTTCGCAGGTTCTGCTAAGCGGCATGCTGATCCTCATGAGCACCAATAACTGCACAGTGAAACAGTTGTGATTTCCTGCAAGCGGCTTCAAATACTCCCGTTTTGCCAACTATCTGGTAGATTCAGCCCCCTCCCCGCCAGGGATATGACCCGAAGTACGAACAAATGCTGGGGACCGCCCAGCCAACTGCCCGACTCGAAATCATTGAACTCGAGGGCTAAGCAGGCGAGACTTTGCAGCAGATAAACGGTCGTCGGGCGAGAGGTCTGGAGTCACTGCACCATGAGCAAAAACCTTTCCTGTCGTTGCTGTGGACTGATCCACGAAATCCCGACTCTCCAGGTGCAGCAGCGTGCGGTTTGTACTCGTTGCGGCACAGTGTTTGCGCCCCCGGGCTGCCGACGGACCACCTCCAGCCGCACTGCTGCTGCAACAGTAGCGGCATTAGTCTTGTTCTGGCCGGCGGTGCTGTGTCCCATTCTGGAAATTGAAAAGATGGGGATGCGGCAGCAGTCCAGCATCCTGGGCGGCGCGATTGATTTGCTGAAGCAGGGCAACTGGCTGGTGGGCGGAGTTATTCTGCTGTTCTCTGTCATATTCCCTCTCACGAAAATTGTCCTGTTACTGGAACTAAGCCTGCTGGAGTTTCTGCACAGGCGACACAAAGCTGCGTCTCTCAAACTGATGGAACACATGGGACGCTGGAGCATGATGGATGTCCTGCTGCTGGCGTTTCTGGTCATGCTGGTCAAACTGGGAAACATCGTACAGTTTCATTTTGGACCGGCTGTTATTGCATTCGTGCTGTGTGTTGCGATGAGCATGGTCGCCTCCATATCCTTTGATCCTCACGCGATCTGGGAGGACAGTGAATGACACCTCTTGCTGCTTCTGAGTCATCTCCCTCAGATTCTGCTGCGTCAGAGAAGAGTGCACCGAGGAATATCGTGGACGCACAAACTCCGAACCAGAATCAACAGCCAACGTCTCCGCCGATCTCTTATGAGGTGAAAAGTCCGTTTCCAGTGGCTGATATTCGCGAAGTCCGCGCGGTAACGTCGGCATTGTTCCTGCGTTCAAAGTTATGGTGGGTGACTGTTGCGTGCTTCCTCTTGGCCTTTTGGCTGACATGGACTTCGATTCCATCCGTTGGTCCGTCGATCACAATTCGTTTTCCGGATGGACATGGTTTAAAGGCCGGCGATGCTGTTCGTCATCGAGGAATCGAAGCGGGCATCGTCGAGAGTGTGGCGTTGAGTGACGACCTTTCGCAGATAGCCGCCACGGTCACTTTGACTCCCGGAGCGGCTGGCCTGGCCCGCGAGGGTGCGAGATTCTGGATCGTGCGACCACAGCTAAGCCTCGCTGGAGTCAGCGGACTGGAAACCGCTGTCGGAGCAAAATACATCGGCGTAAGCCCCGGCGATCCCGATGCACCGCAGCAGAGCCGCTTTGAAGGGCTCGGCGCGGCGCCGCCGGATGAGAATAGTGGCGAAGGAATTGATGTTGTTCTCCGCAGTGACTCAAAGCATGGCGTCACAGTCGGTGCTCCGGTGACATGGCGCGGAGTTGATGTCGGACAGATTCTTTCCATCAATCTGTCCCCGGATGCAAGATTTGTCGACATCCACGCACGGATCAATTCTGAGTATATGCGTCTGTTGCGTACGTCGTCGAAATTCTGGGTCACAAGTGGTCTTGGGATCGACGTGGGGCTGAGCGGTGTTCGTCTGAATGCGGATTCGCTGAGCACGATCGTTCGAGGAGGCGTCTCGTTTGCCACGCTCGCAGTCAGCAAAGAAAAGACGCCGGTCACGACCGGGCAAATGTTTCAGTTGCATGATAAACCAGAAGCCGCATGGCTCAGCACAGCATCTTCGCTGCCGCTGATCGATTTTGATCTGCCTCCGACACTGATCATCCAGGGATCTCGTCGAACCAGCCTTCTGGGAATTTCACGAACTCAGAAATTCACCGTCAACGGAGTGCTGGTCAAGCAAGGCGATCAGACTTACATCCTGACCGCGACTGACGCATTGCCCGAAGCCATCGCAGAATCGACCGATGCTGCCGAAAAAGCTGGACTGGAATACGTTATCAGTTCGCCACAAAGCACAGTCACCCAGACCATCGTCATGGTGCCACCCGCTTCGCCAACAAGCAACGGTGTAACGAATGACACATCCAAGCAATCCGGCTCCGTGATGTTTCCGTTTGCCGACACAACGACGGAACTGCCAGCCGTGAACTACGCCACCTTTCGAACACCGAAGGAACCCGAAGAATGCTGTCTGTGCCGCAGTGTAAAAACTGACGGCGATGCCTCGACTGTGATTCAGAGCATCAGCCTGAACCAGCTCAAGCTTGATGGAACAGACTGGATGGTCAACATGGAAGGCGAAGATCTTTCGTCGTGGAATGGAGCCCCGGTAGTTTCGCTGCAGGATGGAAAAATCATCGGCTTGTTTGTGGCGGGAAAGAAAGGAGCCATGATTGTCCCCCATCGTGAGGCTCCGTGACTGAACAACGCCAGATTCCATCTCTGCGGTAGCAGAGCATCAGGCACGCCATTAGGCACGAACCGATGGGTAAATGGTCGGCCGAAGGTAGACCGTGGCCGGGGCGCGGGCGTAAGCTACTCATTGTTAGTCATAATTCGTTGAAAACGAGAAGACTCTGCTGCGACAGGTAGCTCGAGAAACATGTCATCCTCCGACCGGTCTATTTCGTTGCTGCCGCTGGTCACTTGCCCCACTTGCTGGTTCAAGTTCCCGCCGGAGGACATTCTATGGGTAGCGACTCATAGCAGCCTGCTGGGCGATTCGCGTGCGGGCGATGCGGAGTACCGCAGATTCCTGCCAACGCTGTTCACCGTCGACGGACGAGCACTCGACGAGAAAAATGAGCCGTGCCATGAACTGGCTTGTCCTCGCTGCCATGCGGTGGTCAATCGCGGCCTGCTTGAAATGGAGCCTTTGTTCCTGTCGATTCTGGGAGCTCCGTCTTCCGGAAAGTCGTTCTATCTGGCCACGATGATTCATTCTGTGGGAGCGATTCTCAGCAAGCAATTCCGCCTCCGGTTCGAAAATGCAGCACCGCGGGCCAATCAACTGATGACAGAGTATGTCAAAACGTTGTTTGATTACGAAGACCACGAGAAACTCGTCAAGCTGGAAAAAACCGACCGCACTGGCAAATGGTACATTGAATCTCACGTGGGTGGTCAGGACCTGCTGTTGTCGCGCCCGTATTTGTATTCCGTCCAGCCCGATGAATCACATCCATTGTATGCGCAACGCCGCCAGGTCTCTCGCATGATCTGTCTGTACGATAATGCAGGCGAACACTTTCTGCCGGGTGCAGTCACTTCACAGACCCCGGTTATTGACCACATGGCCAAGTCGGAGGCTCTGCTATTCATTTATGATCCAACGCAGGAGTCCGCGTTTCGGCGAGCGTGTCGATCCTGCAATGATGCCAGCCTGGATCCTCAACTGGAAACCGTGATCAATTCGTATCCTCAGGCTGACGTGCTTTCGGAAGCGGCGTCAAGAGTTCGACAACTGACCGGAATGTCGGCCACCGATAAATTCGATCGCCCCTTGATCGTGATCGTCCACAAGTTTGATGCATGGCGGCCGTTGCTGAAGAAGTCTCCAAAAAGGCTTGATGAAGCCATTCAGGTGTCGCCCACTGGTGAAGCGACGCTGCAGCTGGAAGTACTACGGGAAGTTTCAAAGAATGTTGAAGAGCTGCTGATGGAATACGGTGCGTCCATCGTGACGGCCGCGCGAGGCTTTGCCAAAGAGGTGATCTTTATCCCCGTAACGGCGACCGGGCGTAGTCCGATCGTGGCGGGGGCCGATGCGAATGGTCGAGTCGATCTGCGGTTCGATCCCAGCCAGATTTTTCCTCGCTGGGTTGAACTTCCCGTGCTTTACGCTTTGCATCACGCGGGCCTGCGGTCGGGCGATGAGGCGTTCATTCCATCCGAGAACGCCGCGAAGCCTCCAGTCTCCATCCGGGAGCCCGTCTCATGATGCAGGAGATTGTCTTCACTTCCGCGCGACGAGGATTGCGGTCCGGAAGCACCGGATTCTGCACCGTGCGCAGTACTCGCGGCATGCCCGGTAATCTCGCGCAGTTGCTGGAACGACTGACCGGCTACGCTCATGTCTTTGATGCGTACGGCTCGGAGGCGAACTGGAATCCGGTCAGCTATGCCCATTACGTGGCACGGCTCGGCGGGCAACGCTTTCACATCCTGTCTCGAATCAGCAACGCACCGCTGGATCATACGAAT
>CANHVD010000340.1 GCA_947463775.1 Planctomycetaceae bacterium
CCAAACCCAAATGACAGGACTGGTTGATGGCTTGTCAGATAGCTGGATCCACCAACGAGTTGCTGAGTCCATGTACGATCTCCCTGACGTACAATGACTCGCGCACCAAAACCACGACGATTAACGTTTCGTCCGATCAACTCCACTCGCAGCCAGTGCCCCATTACGGACTCATTGAGCAGAAGTGCAGCCGGCTCATTCTGATGCACGACCAGTAAATCTGTATCACCGTCATTGTCACTGTCTGCGCAACTCACTGCTCGACCAAGGTGTTCCTCGTTCAGGAAATCCCCCACAGTCTCGGATGAGAGTTCACTCCAGGACCCGTTTCCCCAGGTAAACATCTCTGGCGGCATCTTCCACATTTGTTTCTTCTCACGCCAGTCGTCGATATGTCCATTGGCGACGAAAATATCCATGGCGGCATTTGCGTCCAGATCCATCATGATGGTTCCGAAGCCAAGAGTCTCTATCGTCGGTGAGTGCAAACCTTCCAGCCGCGTCACATCGCGAAAGCCCGTCGCTCCAAGATTTGCGAAAAGCGTATTGGAGTCGTCCGTAAATGTCGTGACGTAGAGATCCAGATAGCCGTTTCCATCGTAATCGTTGCAGGCCACGCCCATATTCGCCTGATACTGTCCGAGACTGTTATAGGCACAGCCAAATTGCACGCCCTGCTCCGTGAAACCACCTTCGGGTTTGCCAAGGTAAAGGAAATTGGCCATAGTGTCGTTCGCAACAAACAGGTCTGGCCTTCCGTCGACATTGAAGTCAGCCGCGACAACTCCCAAAGCCTTCCCGGGCTTGTCCGCCAATCCCCATTTTGCTGCGACCGGGGCAAATCGACCATCGCCGAGGTTTTCGTAGCATTCCGAAAAGTCCGGATCCAGAGCTTCGGGATGACAGATGGCCGGTGCACCGTCCTCCTTGCGACAAACGACGGGATTGAACGAGTCGTAGCGACAATAGTTGCACACAAACAAATCAAGATCTCCATCGAGATCCAGATCCGACCATGCGGCACTCGTACCCCAGCGTTTGTCACCCGTTCCAGTCTCTTCAGTGACGTCCACAAAGGTTCCGTCCCCGCAATTCATCAGCATTTGGTCTGCAGAAGTGTTGCTGACGAAAAGATCTTCGAATCCATCGTCATTGAAGTCTGCAGCTGCCATCCCCTGTCCAAATTCTGGCTCCAATGGGATTGCCGCGGCACTGTTGTCTACGAACCCATTGCGATTGAGGTTGCGAAATAACCTGTCGCCTTCTTTGTCGGCCGGGTCGCCTGTGGGATTTCCTCCCTGCACGAAGAAAACATCCTGACGGCCATCACGGTCGTAATCGATCCAGCCACCGCCACCACCCGTGGACTGAACCATCAGCGCTCGTTCATCGGATCCATTCAGATAGATGAAGTTCAAGCCCAACGCCTGATGCTTGTCCGCAAATCGCAGCCCTGAAGTGACTGTCAGGCTTTCTTGTGTTGAATCCCCTTGATCATTAATCAGTGATTCGAGCGAATCCGTGGAGAATGCAGCAGGCTCTGGCTCAGTACTCTCTTGCGGCAAAGGCCTTTCGGAATCACACCCTGCTATCCAAATGGCCGAAACGACCGCAATGGGGAGAAAAAATGGCTGATTCATGAAGCCTCAGTCCAAGAAAATGGCCTCGAGGAAAACCTCGAGGCCTGAGTCATTCTTCAAATGCTGAGCACACGGAGATCTACTAGAACTCTCCGATAACTTCCCCGCCTGCACGAGTCGCAAGACCCTGATAGACGACTCGGCTGATGTTCTCACTCAGGAATCGCACTGAACCATCAGCCAGTACACACTGTGCACCACCAACATGCGTGCTGCTGAAAGATGCACAGCGAGTATCATTACCACCGTTTCCGCCAGGAATATCGTCCGGAGCGAAGTTGATTGGCTTGTGCATCGTGTCGATGGCTCCGATCGGAGTAAACCACGAAGCAGCAATGTTGACTTCTGCTGGAAACCTCTTCGAAGTGTTCCAGTGATGGTTCTCAAATACACCGACCGTGTTAGAAGTTCCATCCACGATGTCAGAAATTTTAGCTGTACCCATCCACCAAAACACACCCGCAACGCGTGGAAGGCCATCCGCTTGTCCGTTGTAGTGCTGGTCAGGTGTTACCCAAGGAGCATTACCCTGTGGAATATCGGTTCCACAATCCTTCCAGCCAGTGAACACCCAACCCATGTTTCCGACATAGTCAGTGCGAGCTGCCTGGAAGCTACGGGTGTTACCGTTCCAGCCACCGCCGTCATAGTTACCGGAGAAATCCCCCAATGCAATCTGTGGATTGCTCGGACACATAAAACCCGTCAGCTTGAACGCGCGAGCGGTCTGTGCGGCCGGGTTATCCAGAGCATTCCGAGTTCCGACGGTATTGAAGTCGATCGTCTGGTACAGTGCAGCCTGCTCAATATAAGGCAAACTGGCTGTGATCCACGAAACTGATGTACGGCCGCGACCGTTACCATCAGGATTGCGGGTCGCTTCGTAATTCAAAGGAAACTGCCCGTACACATCGTGATAGTTGTGCATCGCAAGACCAATCTGCTTCAGATTGTTCTTACACTGGGTACGACGAGCAGACTCACGGGCCTGCTGCACAGCTGGCAGCAGCAGCGCAATCAAGATTGCAATAATTGCAATCACCACCAAAAGTTCAATCAGCGTGAACGCATAACGCGATCGACGCACACTTTGCTTAGCCATAAACCACCTCACGCCAAAGAAAAAAGTAAAGGACGACATCCCCAATTCGGGGCTTACTTAATTGAAATATCGTAGGTCGCACCAGTTGCTGTGACATCAACAGACAATTCAGTCGTCGAAGGCGACTGATAGTTGGCCGGAATCAAACTTGTTGATTTTGGTGGACCACCACCCTTGTTAGCAGACGAATAATCAAATTCTGCCGGAGCTTTTGTTTCGGCGAGATAAACCTTGTACAGACCCGCTGGAGCACCCTTCTCCCCGGAGGAAGTCTGAATCTCATACTTGCCTTCAGCGTTCGTCAGGCCGAACAACATCGGGGCCTTCGAGGCTGGATCCTTGGATTCAAAGATCACCTTTACATCAGTCAGCGGCTTGCCGTCTTTCGTGACCGAACCAGTCACCGGAGCAATCTTCACATCGATTCCCGGTGCCCCACAACCTGCGATTAGCGTCAAAGCCACGAGAAATACTGAACGAGCGTTCAATTCAATAACTCCAAGAATTACGAAACGATGTTGCAAAAACGGGCAACCATTGAAAAAGCAGTATACGCAAGCTTACCGAGCGAATGTAATCTCATCCATCGGAACACGAAATCGAAATTTCAAGAAAACTTTATGGTTTGTTCATCTTTCACCAACAATTGCGTGCAGCGGCCATGAGCAGCGGCGGCCTGAAGATACTCATGTGCTCTCTTAAAGGGGCGCAAATCTACCCCCATGTCGCGATCAAGTAAAACTCACGCAGACGATGCTTTTCGAGTTCAACCCGAAGGTATCTGCGCGAGGGTAGCCGACAGGCGCACACCGGTGACAGAACAGGAAAAACGCTCATCCTGAAGGAAAGCCCGAAATCACGATTCCGGCACTCACTTCAAAGTGCAGTCGCATGGTTCGACGCGAGCCGTTGGCCCGCTACGCTGGGAGTCGAGTCTCACTACTTGACCAGGAGGTCTATTCGCACCAGCCACTTTTCACTGCGCAGATACATCTGCCCGTTCGACAACACTGGAGCAGCCCAGGCGGGATAGTCGATTTCGCTGAGGAAGAATCGGCCGTGTTCCACAAACTTCTCTTTATCAACATCCACGACCGAGATCGTGCCTCGCTCGCCCAGCACGATGAACTTGTTACCGGCTCTGATCTTGGAGCCTCGTCCGAAGAATGGATACGGGATCACTTTTCCGGTCTTCGCTTCCACGATATTTCCCGTGGTACGGTCACGGGCCAGATCAGACAAGTCCCCGTTGAAGCCCGTTGATGACCACAGCACTTTGCCGTCTGACAACTGAATGCAGCGTAATTCCCCTTCGTTTTCATGCCGGCCGCTGAATCCGTAAATGCAGCCGTCCACATAGATCGGAGTGGACCAGTGGGTGAGCAGATTCTTTTTGTCTCGCCACACTTCGGTGTAAGACTTTCCGTCGGCTCCCACTTTCAGCAGAGCCGATCCGACCTGATAAGCGGCTGACAGAAAAATCTGATCATCGATTACCAGCGGGCGGGCAGCATTCACGGATTCGTGAACTCGAGCACGGAACCAGTAAGAGAAATTCTGTTCGCCGGTTTCCGGATCCAGTGAAACAAGCCCCTGTCGCACCAGACAGAGGAGATGTCGTTTTCCATGAATCTCAGCGATGACTGGTGACGAATAGCTGACAACCATTTCGTCGCCAAGCCACTTGTAGGTGTCGCCTTCATCGGTCTGTGTTCCGTCCCAGGTGTTCTTGCCAACCGCCTGCCACAGTACTTTGCCGTCCGCCACATCAAACGCGACAACGCCGGAATTCGGTTGTCCGCCAACGAGCACGATCAGACGGTTTCCATCAAGGATCGGCGAGCAACCCACGCCGAAGAACCATTCCGGCAGACTGAACTCTTTTCGCAGGTCCTTCTCCCAGATTAACTTGCCATCCGCCATCGTGACACAGACCAGCATGCCTTCCGCACCAAGGGCATAGCAGCGGTCCGTCGTTAAGACGGGCGAACACCGAGGCCCATTGTTGTAACCATACGGATCCTGGAAAGTGGAGGGGTAAGCGTACTTCCAGATCTCAGCCCCGTCGGTGACGGAGCGGCAGGAGATGATTTCCTCATCTCCCATTCGATGATGAACAACCAGTCTTTCTCCCAGCACAGACGGCGCGCTGTAGCCGGTGCCGACCGGTTGTTTCCAGACCGTCGGTGGTTCTGCTTTGGACCAATCGAGATTCAACTGGGTTTCTGATGACTCCCCGGTGTGTCGAGATCCAAGAAACCACGGCCAGTCTTCGGCCTGCAGTCCCTGGGAAGATCCGATCGATATCAGCAACGCGGCCAGTGAAATCAGCATGGGTGAGACGCTTGAAGCAGCGGCAGACGACCATCGGGATCTGAAAGCAATAAGGGCCGACCGAGTCACGGGGCAACTCCGAAACAGCAAAGGAGGCAGGAAAACAGAGCAGTTTCAACCGGCAGAGGCTGTCGGCAGTATCTCGTATCTTTAGGTCCAGGAGACTGTTTTGCCAGTGTCAGGGCCGTCCGATCGTCGATTGAAGCCCTGATAACCAGGGATTGTTTGCCACACACGGGCGTTTCGGGGCAAAGCAGGGAAACATCGTTGTCGCCTCGTTAGACCCAATTGCATTCAACGATTTGCCGGGGTAGCCTTCGCGATGAATTGCTGCCGCCCCATCGAAAAAGGGGTGCCCGGGTCGTTGGAGGCATCGAATCCGGACGCCAATCAAACAGTTTTCCCAGTGCGGCCAAAAACCGTTTCGCCGGCAAATCGCGGGCTGAAACCAAAACCTGAAAGACGGATGACATGACAGGTCCCAGTGAAGACCCACACAAAAAAAAGGCTGATGAAGCCGCCCGCTACCTCGCAGAATCCTTCTTCGGACTCAACATGAGCCCCGCAGACGTGGGTGGTGAGGTTCTGTTCGACGACTACGACGATGTTAAAAAGCCGGCTGCATCTCTCCTCAGCCAGGTTGTGCCGGACTCCTATGAATCAACGACTTCAAGCCCAATGGCTCAGGACCATCGTTCCGCCACATCAGCCTCTTCCAGAGTCTCGGAAGATGATCTGGACGACCTGATTGTGTTCTCCGACGACGAAGACGAAGAGGACGACGAAGTCGAGGATGTTGTGAGCGTCACTGAAGACGACGATGAAAACTTCGACTTCGGTGAGGAAGAGGACGAAGACGACGATGATGACGACGACCTCGACGAAGAAGAGGACGAAGAGGAGGAAGAAGAAGACGATGACGAATTCGACGATGACGATGAGGAAGACGACGAAGAGGAAGAAGAGGATGACTTCGGAGCGGAAATCGATGGCCCTCCTGCTCGCCGTAAGCCTGTAACAGCGCGAGACACCCGTGCTGAAGCCCCCCGTCAGCATCGTGAACAGCCAGCTCCACAACGACGCCCTGATCCACGTCCGGCGCCCGCGCGTGCTGAAGAAAGCCGCTCCGACGGTCGCCGTGATCGTAATGAAGGCCGACCTCAGCGACAGGACAATCGTGCACCCGCTCGCAGTGATGAACGACGCGATGTTCGCAGCGATGCCCGTCCTGAACGAGGACCTCGCCCGGAACGTCCCGAACGTAAAGAAGCTCCGGCAGCTTCTGCACCGGGCGGCGGAGATGACGATTCATACTGGCAGGAACTTGATGAGTGGGTTTGGGACGACAAAGCTGCGGCGAAGAAGCAGCCAGCTCCTGCTCTGAAGTCATCCCATGACGATGACGACTTCGGAGACGAAGAAGAAGACGATGTTGTCGAGTCAGCTCCGGG
>CANHVD010000341.1 GCA_947463775.1 Planctomycetaceae bacterium
ACAGAAACGATTTTGCGATCCCCATCGCTTGCGTCGCTTTGGCTTCCGCCGAAGAAACGTCAGCCTTGCCCGATTCGCTGACTATTTCCTGCAAAGGCCGCTGCATGAGAACTGTTGCTTTGGTTCTGTTGCTGACGAGCACAACGTTCGCTGATGAGCCGTTGCTGTTTAATCGCGACGTACGGCCGATCCTTGCCGAGCACTGCTGGAACTGCCACGGTCCTGATGCCGCGGCTCGCCAATCAAATCTGCGACTCGACACGTTCAACGATGCCGTACTTCCTGCAGAATCCGGGCTGCCCGCAATCGTGCCGGAAAAACCGCAGGACAGCGAACTTGTCCGGCGTATTCAATCCAGTGATGCGACATTGCGAATGCCTCCGGATTCCGCTCAAAAGCCGCTGACGGCTACTCAAATCGACATCCTCAAACGATGGATTTCCGGAGGAGCAACGTTTCAGAAACACTGGTCGTTTGAACCAATCGTTCCTCCGGTAGTTCCCGACAGCCCGGAAATCAGGTCGCTTCTGGAGTCCTCATCGGCCATCAATCCCATCGATGCCTTTGTTGCTGAATCGCTGGCAAAACAGAAGCTGAGATTCTCTCCCGAGGCGCCTCGTGAAGCTCTGCTGCGAAGAGTAACCGTTGATCTGACCGGACTGCCTCCCACGGCCGACGATCTCGCTCGAACAAACGAATCCTACGAAGAAGTCGTCGACCGACTACTTCACTCTTCGCACTTCGGCGAACGCATGGCGGTGGATTGGCTGGATGCCGCAAGATACGCAGACACCAACGGCTACTTCAGCGACAAGCCGCGTCAGATATGGCTGTGGCGTGATTGGGTGATTCAGGCTTACAACGACAACATGCCGTTCGATCAGTTTACGGTCGAACAACTGGCAGGCGATCTTCTACCCACGCCGACAGTTCAACAGCGTATCGCCACGGGCTTCAATCGCAATCACGTTTCGAACAATGAAACGGGAATCATCGACGAAGAATATCGCACCGAGTACGTCGTTGATCGCGTCGACACAACGATGACAACATGGCTTGGGCTGACAGTCGGATGCGCTCAGTGTCATGATCACAAGTACGATCCCATTTCCCAGCAGGAGTTCTATCAACTCTTTGCCTTCTTCAACAATGTCCCGGAGAAAGGTCTGATCGTTACGGATGACCCGCCTCCCGTGATGAAGGTCTCCACCCCGGAGCAGGATGCGGAACTGGCGAGATTATCACAGGCGACGTCAAACGCAGCTCAGGCGTTTGAACCAATTCGGATGAAGCTCGCGACCGAAATCACCGCATGGGAGGCCACCGCTCGCCAGTCGATTCCGCAACCGCCAGAGCAAGACCTCATTCTGCATGAAGCCTTTGACAACCGTCTTGGCCCAGAGACGCAGGCGATCGGAACAACACTGACGTATCAAACCGGCATTCGCTCTCAGGCGGCCTTGTTCGACGCGACGCAACATGCCTCGCGAGATCTCCAGCATTTCGATGCAGACGGCCCATGGACAATCGGTCTCTGGTTGCTGCCCGATAATTCTCTCAGCTGCCCGCTGTCAAAAATTGAACCCGAAGATGACCGAACCGGCCTCGAAGTGCTGTGGCAGAAAGGTCGAATTGCTGTCAACCTTGTCGCGAAGTGGGGAACTGACGCAATTGAAATCACATCGATCACTCCGGCGAAAGCAGGGCAGTGGCATCACGTCGCTATTGCCTATGATGGTTCAAGATCAGCGAACGGCCTGAAGTTATTTCTGAATGGGCGACCGCTTGACGCCAGAATTGATCGCGACTCTCTGAAGGGAAGTATTCGTAATGATCGACCAATCCTGATCGGCCGCAGAGATTCCGGGTTGGGCTATTACGGCCAAATGGATGAACTTCGCATCCTGCAGCAAGCTCTCAATCCGCAGGCGATTGACGACTGGTATCATGGCGATCAGATCCACGGAATCCTTGAACGACCAACCGACGTTCGCAGCGCACGCGATTCGGAAACGTTGATGGATTTTTATATCGCCGGTCACACCGATGAGAAGACTCTTTCTGCCAGAAGCCAGGTAAAGGAAGCTCTGGAAACAGAGATCCGCTTTCGCAATTCGATTCCTTCCACCTTGGTGATGGAGGAAATGCCGCAGCCTCGCGAAACTCATGTGCTGATTCGAGGACAATACGACCAGCCCGGTCAGAAGGTTGAAGCGGGAACTCCCACGGCGTTGTCATCATGGCCCGAGACGGCACCAAAGAATCGACTTGGTCTCGCGAAATGGCTGATGGATCCCGCCAATCCGTTAACCGCGCGAGTCGCCGTGAATCGGCTTTGGAAGCAATGCTTCGGAGAAGGATTGGTCCGCACAGCCAATGATTTTGGCAGTCAGGGAGAACCCCCGACTCATCCGGAGCTGCTGGATTGGCTGGCCGCAACTTATCGTGACAACGGATGGAACACAAAAGATCTGCTGCGACTGATCGTGACATCTCGAACCTATCGGCAATCCTCGGATCTTCACGCGAACCCGTCGACAGGGCACGATCTTCAGAACCGACTGCTGTCTCGCAACTCAGCCTTTCGTATGTCGGCGGAGATGATTCGCGATCAGGCACTCGCTGCATCCGGGCTACTGCGTCCAAAGATTGGAGGTCCCAGCGTAAAGCCTTATCAGCCAGCCGGTTTATGGGAAGAAGTTTCTTACAACTCGGAGGATTCCTATGAAGAGTCCAACGAAGATGGTCTCTGGAGACGAAGCCTCTACACCTACCTCAAACGACAAGTACCACCTCCATCGTTGCTGGCATTCGATGGAACGCCGCGAGAAAAATGCACGGTGCAGCGAGCTCGCACAAACACTCCGATTCAGGCCCTGATCCTGCTCAACGACCCGACGTATCTGGAAGCTGCTCGCGTACTGGCGAATAGCGTTCTTCTGGCCAAAACATCGGATGAAGAACGTCTCGTCGAGATCTTCCGACGCATCCTCAGCCGCAACCCGGAACCTCGTGAATCAACTCTTCTGCTCGATCTGCTAAAACGTCAACGCGATCGTTTCCAAACTGATCCAGCCGCAGCTGATAAGCTTCTTCAAGTTGGCGTGAGTCGACATGATGACTCTCATGCACCAACTGAATTGGCAGCCTGGACGATGACAGCTCACACTCTTCTGAATCTTGATGAGGCGATCACGCGCAGATGAACCAGCTTTCTCCTCGCCGCCACTTTTTGACTCAGTCCGGAATCAGCGTCGGTTCCATGGCTCTGAGCTCGCTGCTTTCCGCATCTGAACAATCGCATGGTGCAGTCTCATCAGCTCTGACGCTGCCTGTTCGCGCAAAGCGAATCATCTACC
This sequence comes from Planctomycetaceae bacterium, assembly GCA_947463775.1. Classification (GTDB taxonomy): domain Bacteria; phylum Planctomycetota; class Planctomycetia; order Planctomycetales; family Planctomycetaceae; genus SXXK01. The sequence continues at coordinate 3,360 of CANHVD010000341.1, forward strand.
TGTTTATGCACGGCGGTCCTTCCCAACTGGATCTGTTCGACCACAAGCCCGGGCTGCGCCAACGGCATGGAGAAGAATTGCCCGCTTCTGTTCGAGGTGACCAGCGGCTCACCGGGATGACCAGCGGACAGACATCGTTTCCGGTCACCTCATCAGCGTTTCGATTTCATCAACGAGGCGACTCCGGCGCTTGGGTCAGTGAGATTATGCCGGAGACAGCCAAAATCGTTAACGAACTCTGCATCATTCCTTCGATGCACACCGAAGCGATCAACCATGATCCAGCCGCAATGTTGCTGCAGACAGGGCATCAGCAACCAGGCCGCCCCAGTTTCGGGGCATGGACCAGTTATGGACTGGGAACAGAAAACAGCAACCTCCCGGCTTTCGTTGTTCTGCTGTCTCACGGCAGTGCAGCTCGACCAGCGGATCCGCTTTATGCCCGGCTCTGGGGTCCCGGATTTCTTCCGTCCAGTCACCAGGGAACCGCTTTCCGAACCGGCGGAGATCCTGTGCTCTATTTGTCCAATCCTCCCGGAGTCAGTTCGGATTCGCGACGAGATCAACTCAACGTATTGTCAGCCCTGAATTCTGTTCGATCAAACATCACCGGTGATCCTGAAACGGAAACTCGCATCGCACAGTATGAACTGGCATTTCGTATGCAGACTTCTGTTCCGGAACTTGTCGAAATGAACGACGAATCGGAGTCCACATTTGAAGCGTATGGCCCAGCCGCACGGCAACAGGGGACTTTCGCAAGACACTGCTTGCTGGCTCGCAGAATGGCAGAACGCGGAGTTCGCTTCATTCAACTTTATCATCGAGGCTGGGACCAGCATTACAATCTGCCCAGCGATATTCGGCTACAGGCTCGCGATGTTGATCAGCCAGCCGCGGCACTGATCAGAGATCTGCGACAACGCGGACTGCTGGATGAAACACTTGTCATTTGGGGCGGTGAATTCGGGCGAACCACCTATACTCAAGGCAAACTGGAACCGAATAATTACGGCCGCGATCACCACGGACGATGCTTCACGATGTGGTTAGCCGGCGGCGGGATTCGCCCGGGGATCGTTCACGGAAAAACCGACGACTACTGCTACAACGTCGTCGAGAATCCCGTGCATGTTCACGATCTTAATGCAACACTGCTGCACCAGATGGGGATCGACCACACGCGACTCACCCATCGCTTCCAGGGGCGAGACTATCGCCTGACGGACGTCCACGGCAACATCGTTCAAGGCATTATCCGATAACGATCACGGCAACTTATACGGCACAACCATTGAACCTGTGGACGACTTTCCCGGACTCCATGGCTTCTCAAACGCTCGCACAGCCAGTTCCAGCCCGGAACCTGACGGCTCAAGAATCATCAGAGCTGTCGCGTTCAGCGCGGGATCAGTTTGGGATGCCTGAGCGACACCTTCGGCAGGCAGCACCACAGTTTCTTTCCCAGCTGTCGCAACAGTAACCAGAACCGTCCAGCTGCGACCGTTAAGATCCGCCTGATACTGACCACAGAGGAGTTCAGGAGTCTCTTCAATCAGTAACAGACCAGAAAAGCCCTTTGCGGATATCTCTTTTTCGGCAGCGAGTTTCACTGTCGACCAGTCTAAAGGCTTTGACTCAATCGCTGTCGAACCCGCGGTCGCAGCCGGAGTGTCATCGAAGAATCCAATGTCTGGTACGACGATGTTCTCATCCAGTGATTGAGCTTTCTTCAGATCTTCAGCCGCCAGTTTCTTTTCGCCACGCTTGTATCGCGCAACGCCACGATTCATCCACGCAGGCGCAAGATCGGGTGTTATCTCAATCGCTTTCGTGTAATCCTGTTCTGCTTCTTCATAGCGTTTCTGAGCCAGATACACACCCGCTCGCTGATACCAGTTGGCCGAATCTTTCGGATCCAGTTCCAGCGCCTTCGCGTAATCGGCCAGCGCTGTTTCGTAGTCCTCGAGGTCAACGTGGCAGAGACCTCGATTTCGATAGGCCAGCGCCCCCTGAGGATCTAAATTGACAAGCCGAGTAAACTCAACAGCCGCTTCTTTAAATCGTTCCATCTTGGCGAGAACAACAGCCTTATTGTTTAGCGCGTCTGTGCGTTCACTGTCCAGAATCAAACATTCGTTGTAGTCATTCAGAGCCTTCTCAAGAACATTCAGATTCTCATAGGCCACGCCACGCTGATATCGCGCTTCAGGGTCTTTGGGAATTGCGTCAACGACTTCATTCAGAAGTGGAATCGCCTCCGCCGCCTGCTCACGTTCCATCAGAATACGAGCACGCTCCAGCTTAACCTCGGGAGAATCCGGCGAACCCCCACAGCCGACAGAGAAGACTGCCAGCAACAACATCCACGGCCACAAGGCTTGAATCTTCAGGTTTGAACACATGGCACAGTCTTCTGTTAACAAACACGAGGGCTGGGGGATTCAGCGGAATCACACATCGATTGCAGTTTGACGCGGATATCCCGCAATGATGCCGGCAGGTCAAGAACCTCAACACGCGGAACAGCACCAAGTCCTTCAAACTGACTCTGCTGCGAGGCTATTGAAAGAACCAGGATCGGCAGACTCGTCAGGTCAGCGACATCCGCCGCAAAATCAACAACGCTGGCTGGTACCAGTTGAGTTGTGTTGATAACAACGGCTGAAATCCGATAACGACTGACCACATCCAGTCCGCTATTCAGATCAGGTACTATACGACATGGTACCTGATGATCACGAAAATAACGTCGCAATGTCGAACGCTCACTCGCGACAACGGCGACAACACAAACCTCAGAGACTGTCGCTGAATAGTTCAATACTGCTGAAGTTGTCGCTGTTGCAGGCGACGGGCTCTGCGGCAATTCCGCGGCTTCAGATATCATCGTCGGCACTGCTGCCTCGAGCGAATCTTCAACACCAACGCCGGAGCTCACATTCGCAGCGTCGAAGGCCGGAACCGGAGAGACACTACTCTGGCCACGCATCCATCGAACAAACAAAGCCAACCGATGTCGCCAGAGATCAGGATCAGAAAAGGCCAGGTAAGCAAAAGCCATGATCAGGCCGAAGGTCCACATCCCCAGAAACGCGCCGATCCCGAAATGCATCGCAACACCCATCAACAACATCAGCGG
>CANHVD010000342.1 GCA_947463775.1 Planctomycetaceae bacterium
GCTGAGGCTGTTTCACCTGCAGTTGGGGTCTGACCGCCGCACTGTTTTGCGGAGTAAGTGCTTAACACAACAGCCGCCAGCAGCAACGATCGGCAATTTAGTAGAATCAACTTCATGGTCGCACGATCCAGCGTTCAACGTTCTGATATGTAGACAGAGGACGTTCGGGCATACCGATGATGGATTTTCGCCATACGGCGAAGTCATCGACTTCCCAAAGCGGAATCAGAAACGCTTCCGCAGCGATATGATTGTGAATAGTAAACAGTCGCGTCTGCGCATCCTGGAAGCTTGAGGCATAGTCCAGATTGATCAGCTCCTGGCGCATCCAGTCAGGAAACATTCCGAGGCGGCTCATTTCCAGAGAGTTGTCATTGGCCAGTAGTGGCCAAAGCTCAAGCAGCGGTTCTTCCATTCGAACGCGACGATAACACATGTCCCATTCGCCATCTGTCAGAGGCTCCCCGGGCTGATCACCTTTGACGAGATCCACTTCAAAGCCGATCTTCTGCCAATAGAGCATGATTCGCTCTGCAGCAGCGATGCAGGTTGGCTCAGGCTCAACAACGAATCTCAGACGCGGCAACTTGATGTAGTCGACCTTGGTTTCAGCTCGGAATACTTCTGGCTCAAAGGCTTCTTTCTTCTTCTTTGCTTCCGCTCGAGCGGCGTCCGTCAGCTTGGTCAATTCTGCCAGCTGAAGCTGTCGCTCGGCCGCAAAACGCAATGCGTAGGCCAGTCGTATATTGTAAGCCGGTGGAACTTCGTTTGGTTCCGTTGCATAGCTTTCCAGATGCCACGCTGCACTCGTAGGTCGGCCGTGCTGCATCGTATCGTCCTTCAGGACAATCGATTTCAGAATTCCTTCGCGATTGACAGCAAACGAGAGGGCTCTTCGCATCTGTGCATTCACGATGCGGTCAGACATCGGGTTAAAAGCAATGACATGCGTCATTGGAATAGCGTACTGCTTCGTTGTGAACTCGCTGGAAGCTTTGAATGCATCAACTTCGCTGGGAAGCAGATGTGGCAAGTAATCCAGTTCTCCACGAATCATACTCTGCAGCAGCTTATCACGGCTGCCGAAACGAACCTCCTGAACTTCAGCGACATGGTACTGACTCCCGTCCAGGCCATCTGGTTCCGGCGTGTTGCGCATGAACACGCGGCCTGTGTCGTCCGACGCAGCTTTTCGAAAACGAGTCGACAAGACGGCAGGTAACGGTGAAGTTCCGGAGCCATCAGCTGTCACGGCAGCGTTATCTGTATCTATGGCTGTGCGATTGGCTGTTGCCGCATCGATGTTCTCCGTGAGGGCCTGTTGGGGAAACCCGGTCACGGGAAACCTAAGCAACGATTCGATGTTCAGGGGCACGCGAGAAAAACGAATTCGAAGCTGAGTCGGGGATCTGACGGAGATTTCTTTTACGAATGAAGACAGTCTTGAGCTGAAAAAAGGGCTGGACTCATCAATTCGATGTCCCAATGCTTCGGCCACTGTGTTTGCGGTCAGAACGGGCTGTGATTGCCAGTGTGGTCGAGTTTCTCTTAACGAAAAAATTACTTCTCGACCAAGATCTGCCGGATCCCAGATTTCGAAATAACTGGAGCGGAAATAGGTCAGCTCATCGGCAGCAGAAGGCTCAAATAGTGGAACCTCAATCAGTTCCGTTAGTCGCTCTCGCGATTCCTGAGGCACAGGGAAAATCTGTTTATCATTGTCCGAGTCTTCAACACCGACACGCAGCACCTGATGGCGAGCCACAATACGTGAGAAGGCCGCCTTTTCGTTACCTTGAAGCGGCAGCACAGTACTCGCCTTCCATGCGAGCTTTGCTGCTGCAGGAAAATCACGCTGTTGGTACTGCTGTTCTGCAGTTTCCAGAAGCGTTACAACCAGTTGCTGCAGACGATTCTTTGACTGCGGAACAAGTTCGTGGTCAGGCACGACTTTTTCTATTCGCGAGATCAGATATCGGACCTTGCGATAGTCTTCCTTGTCCATCGCATCCTGAATCATCGGTCCAACAATCTGACCGAAGCGAGGACGCAGTTCCGGGTTCTGAAGATTTCGAGCTGCTGCTTCGTCCAGTAGTGCGAGAGCCGCATAAGCATCACCTTCATTGGCTCGGATTGTGGATTCCGCAAGGATCAGTTGCTCAAATCGAGGAACAGATTTTTCCCAGTTCGGAATTTCCCTTTCGACATTCAGTAAAAGTTCATACGCCTTCCGGATGTCCCCTTCTTTGATGAGTTCATCAACTCGGAGCAGGATCAGATCTTCAAAGAGAAGAATATGGTCAATTGCTGACATCGGGAGGCTGTATTCGGTCAGCTGGTCCCCAATCAAGGTTACCACGACTCTCTGCAGTTCCTTCATCCGCTTAACTCGCTCTTCTCGCTCCTTCTGATTCTGAGGCTTGCTGGTTTCGAGTTTCTTATACTCCTCAGCCATCTTCTTCAGAGTATCCGGGCGAGGAAAGATCGGATTCACAACAATGACCGTACGGTCCTCAGGTGCGGCGGCGGGCAGGACGATCCAGTCGAATTCTTTGTCGTTTTCATCGGCCGTAAACAACTCTTCGGCGGTCGGGATCGGCATGTCTGCAAGTTTGGGCAACTCGGTGCGATCGACTTTTTCATCTGCAATCGCATTGCCGATGACGATAAACAGCAAACCAACGGCAGCAAGACGCATGGGAGAACTCACACACCGTCGGAGGCTTCGCACAGGATGACGCAGATTTTGACTCATGTCGTTTCTTCGAGAACATCCGACTGTGTAAACAGGATCAGGGGGAAATCTGACTACAAAGAGCTTGGGTCAATTTGGTACAGGCTGCCGTCATAGCCAACAACGAGAGTCTGGCCATTGATCACCAGAGGACCTTGTTGAACCAACTGGCCAAGTGATCTGGAACCGAGCGTCGTTGCAGCGGTTGCATCCAGCTTTATCAGCATTCCGTCTCGTCGTACCGCCAGAAATCCGTCACTCAATGCCAGCGGATTTCCTGCCAGCGGATTTCCATCCAGAGGAAAAACACCCGTTTGAGGCAGTGAATTTTCAATATGGAAGACCTTAACTTCCTGATTCGCCACCTCGACAAAAACATACTCTCCAGCGATCTTCGGTGTCGCACTGGGAACGCCACCCAGATCAATCTGAGCGAGGATCTCGAGGCTGGATGCCTGCATCAGCAGCAGTTTGCCCTCGACAGTGGCCACAAACAGAAAACCATTGGCAGAGGCCGGTGGCACTTCGATGATTTGAGGCATTTTCGTCACACTGACCTCCGTCAACTGAGGCCTTGGTGTTGCTCTGTACTCAACTCGAATAAACGAGTTGTCACCGGTTACGGCCAGAATCTGATTCGCTGAGATTGCAGTCAGCGATTTCCATGGTTGTTGACCATCAGCCGTTTGGGACGAACGATAATCTTCGGCAGGTTTTCCTCCTGCAGTGGCTGAAATATGCAACCGTCCGGGCATCGCAAAGACGACACCGCCATCGAGTGTCACCGGAGCAATCTGCGGACTGTCCGGGAGCACCCATTTTCGTTCCAGTTGTCCGGTGTTTGTAAAGGTCCACATTGAAGGTTCAGGGCTGCCGCACCAGGCGGCCGGACGACCGTCTTTCAGAACAACTCCTTCAACCGCAGTAGAGAGTTTGTCCGGCAGCCTAAAGCGACTAACCGACTCCATTGTAAAACCACCAGATTGGACTTCCGACATCTGGGCTCGATAGGTTTCACCGTAATCGGTAACTGCCAAAAGCGACTGACCGCCAGCCGAAGGAGCCAGGGCAACGACGTTTGACCCCAGCACAGTTCGCCACGTTCCCTTCATCTGTTCACGATCAGCACGGGTCAGGAATGTCGAGTTTGAATTCGGATTGCGTGTTGTCAGATAGACCGCTTCGTCGGCGAATTGGATAGGCTGCAAATGAATGCCTTCAGCCGTGATTCCCGGATCCAGCAGCACTGTGTTCGTTCGAGTTTGAAATTTACGAAGATCGCGCCCGCCCATCCACAACTGGCCCCCGGGACCGGCTAAGAGAAACATCTTCGTTTGTAGTCCTTCTTCAAGCTGATTGGCTCCGACTTTTGCCAGTGGCGGTTGTCCGGCGTCGTCCGTAACTCGAAAGGCCGTGACTCGCTGAGGTGTCGACGGCACAAACAGCTCGTAACCTCGCAGCAGACAAGGGTCGTTCACCTGTCCATCAACACTGTCTTCAGAAACAGAACTAAGTTGTCCGGCATCATCCATCTGCAATGTTTGGATACGTGCTTTGTCTGCAGCATTGTTATCCACCATCAAAAAATAACGCCCGGCCGTGACCATTGGGGACTTGATGCTGCCGGTCAAATGTGGGATGTAGGATACGGCAAGACAAGCAAATGGGTTGAGCCCGATCGTGTAGACCATTGTCTGATCACCCGGAATCACCAGACGCAGCGAGTCACTGGAAACGGCAGGAGGCCCGATGACGGACTGTGAGAACTTCAGCTTCGCAATGGCTCGCCCATTATTGGCGGCGATCTGCCAGAGTTCACCAGCCTGAGTTGTTACGTAGAAATTGTCGGCAATCAAAGTCGGCGCACCTGTCGGACGGCTTTCGACACCCTGACGCCACAACAGTTGCCCATCTTTCTGGGACAACATCTGCAGTTCTTCGGACATGGTGCTGTAGACCAGCACTCCCGCAGGATCAATAACTTTGACTGGCATTGGTGAGAATGGTGCGTTGTCACCAATTGGACGTCGCCAAAGCGGAGAGCCCGTGTCCGAATCAACGGCAAAACAACTGTCCATACCGAACGAAAAGACAGCACGGCCCTGGGACGAAAGATCCGTTGTTGCCTGAGTTCTTAGCGTCAGAGCCAGCGAAGGAAGAACCAGCTCATTTTCAGCGGGGCCAAGTCCATCTTTTCCGATTTCCGTGCGGACGACAAATTCCTTCTCCCTCCCCAGAATATCCTGCAGAAGTTTGGAGACATCCTTGTCATCCTTCAGCAATGGATATTTGGTGATGAGATCGTTGCGGGCACCGATGGCCCCCATTGTATCGCCCGCTTCGAGTTGTTCTTTGACCTTTGTCAGTGTTCCAAGGAAGTCATTCTTCTTAGCGACGGAGGCTGATGCCATTCGTTGCCGATCCACCAGAGCTTGCTCGCGAGCCGGATTAATTCCACCTTCTCCCGAATACTTCCTTAGCAATTCAAGAGATTCCAGACTGACGTCCAGTGCTTCCTGGGATTGTGCAACTTCTGCCACAAAAGCACCGGCATAAGTCAGTCGTTCAGCATATCGCTTGAGGTTATCTTTCTCAGCATCAAAGCCTTCCAATTCACGACACTCTTCAATGAGGCTCTTCAATTCTTTCAGGCCTCGAATTACGTCTGGAGTTTCTGTCAGAATGAACTTTTCAACGCGAGCCCGATGCAGGCCAATTTTGGCCACCGGAGTCATACTTGTTTTGGGATAGATTGAGATGAATCTCTCGAATTGTCCTTCGGCATCAAGATACTTCTGAAGATTCAGAGAAGCGGTCGCTTCCTTGATCAGTCGATCCTCTGTGTTTCGAGCATTGATGAACCAGAAAATCGCCGCCAAAATCGATCCGCCGACAGTGCAGCCAACCAGCAGCATCACGACTGGCGAGCGTGCAATCTTCTGCTGACCGGGACGTTCCGGCCCCCCAGTCAGTTTCTCGGCAAGTTCGCTCAGTTTTCCGCGGCGAAGCTGTCTACGCGCCTTCTCGCTGATGACCTCGCGAGATTCCTCGCGATCATCGACTTCCACCTCTTCAACATCATCGTCATATTCTTCAGATGCCACTTTTGATTCCACTTCTCACTTGGGCGAGGCCGGAAAGACGGCGAAGCACACCAGACAAAAAAAATGACTTACTGAAACTCCACGATCTTGTTTCGCACGCGAGTGAATCCGGCCTGCGTTGCCGCATCAATCACGATAATTCGCATTTCATGAATCGACTCCGGGTCGAGTTCAAGATCCAGATCACTGACTCCTGATGCTGCATTCTTCTCTGCCGTCAGGAGATCATAAATCTCCTGATAGGTCGTTGCCTTTTTGCTGTCGACATACATCACGTTATTGGGATCAACCTGGACTTTGACTCCCGGGCTTTCGTCCAGAGGCACCGTGACATTCAATGAGGCACCTTCAACATTCTTCGCTGGCGGAACGTCGAATGCCTTTTGCATGCTGAACGATGCCGTCACCATGAAGAAAATCAGAAGCTGGAACGTCACGTCGACTGCGGGTGTCAGGTCAATAAAGTCGTTCGGCGGTCCAGAACTTTTTCGAACGTACGGTACGTCGTCATCGTCGTCAACAGTGATCACTGGCGGCGCAGGAGCGACCTTCTTCTTTGGCTGTTCCGCCACGAAGTTTTCTGCCGCCCAGCGACTGGGCATGACGGCTGTCTGATTGACCGGAGCCGCTGAAGGCAGCTCAAGCCCCACATCATCGAATCC
>CANHVD010000343.1 GCA_947463775.1 Planctomycetaceae bacterium
TGGTGACACGTTTACTCGCGTCACCATTGTGCTTGCTGTTATCTGGATTCTGATGGGGGGCGTGCTTGGAATCTTGATCCGCAAGGATGCAAGAGCCGCCGCCACTGGAGAGAAGTCCGGTTTCGTTGAGACTCCTGAAGCAAAAGCAGCGGCCGAAAAGAAGGCGGCTGACGAGAAGAAAGCGGCTGACGAGAAGAAAGCGGCCGAAGAAGCCAAGTCTGGTAAGAGCGAAAAGTCTGACGCGAAGTCAGAAGACGCTGCGAAGAAAGACGAAGCCGCTCCTGCAGGCGAAGCAAAGGCCGACGGAGAAGAAAAGAAGGCCGCTGAAGGAGCAGCTCCGGAAGCAGAAAAGAAGGCTGAAACTCCAGCCGCCCCGGCTGAAGGCGATGCCAAGAAAGAAGAGCCAGCCGCTCCTGCAGAGAAGCCAGCGGACTCTGCTCCACCGGCAGAAGGAGCGACGCCTCCTGCAACCCCGGCTACACCAGAATCGCCAGCTCCTACAGAGAAGCCTGCTGAGCCAGCTGCTCCGGCAGCTCCTGCGAAGCCAGAATAACTCCGCAGCCTATTTTTCGTCGGCCGGGTCATCCGGTCGACTGGACTCTTTGATTTTCGGGAGTCCAAGTGTCGGCAGTTCTTATCGATCTGCCTGTTCGTTGAAAGCCATTGGTTGCCGAGCTTCACAAGTCGGTTCTTTCCCGCAAGGTAATTCATCGTGCTGCTCAGCATGACAGGTTTTGGAAACGCTTCGCTGCAAACGGAGGGTGTCCACGTCAGTACAGAGATCAAGTCCGTCAATAATCGGTACTTGAAGATCTCGGTGCGTATGCCCGATTCGGTGGCTCGATTTGAAGCCGAGATTGAAAAACTGGTTCGGTCACGTGTGACGCGTGGCTCGGTTCAGCTCTCGATCCGTGTTAGGTTTACGAGCGGTCAAAGTGAGTACCGAATTGATCAGGATCTGCTCCGAGGTTTTCAGCGACAGCTTGCGGAGATCTCCGGCGACGCAAATGGGAGCTCCGCGACTCTTGGCGAGTTGCTGTCACTTCCGGGCGTAGTTTCACAGACAGAGCTGCCTGAAGAATTTGTTAACTCATTGTGGCCTGCTGTTGAAGCTTCGTTGAAGGAATCACTTGATCACTTCGAAGACTTTCGTCGCCGCGAAGGTGAGTCGATGCGGCAGGATCTCGAGAAGCAGTGCGAGGTCATTGAAAACGAAGGCCGGCAGGTCGCACTTCTGACGCCACAGGTGGTCACTGAATACCGCGATAAGATTCTGGAACGTGTTCGTCGTCTGATTGGTGATGCCTCGGTCAATATCAGCGAAAACGATGTCATCCGCGAAGTCGCGTTGTTCGCTGACCGTTGTGACATCAATGAAGAGATCACGCGACTGCGAAGTCATACCGAGCAGTTTCGCCGGCTTCTGAACGGTGAGACGTCGCAGGGACGCAAGCTTGAGTTTATCGGTCAGGAAATGTTTCGAGAGATCAATACGATTGGTTCCAAGGCCAATCACGTCACGATTGCACTGAGCGTCGTGGAGATGAAAGCGGCAATTGAGCGGATGCGGGAAGTCCTGCAGAACGTGGAGTAATGAGTCAGGGCCAACATGAGCGAATCGTGGTGCTGTCCGGGCCAAGTGGAAGTGGCAAATCCACGCTGGTCCGGTTGCTGGTCGATCGCGCTCCGGTCAAGCTGGTCATGTCGATTTCCGCGACGACCCGACCGCCGCGTCCGAACGAGGTGAATGGCAGAGATTATTGGTTTTTGACGGATGCAGAGTTCCGCAAGCGACTGGCTGAAGGCCAGTTTCTGGAGCATGCCGAAGTGTTTTCTTCGGGATTTCTCTACGGAACCTTGTCATCTGAGATGGATCGAGCCTGGAGTCAGGGTGGGTGGGCATTCCTGGAAATTGACGTCCAGGGAGCGATGAAAGTTATGCAGCAGTACCCAAATGCTGTTACGATTTTCCTTTGTACGCCGTCGCCCGGAGAGTTTGAACGCCGATTGAGGGCTCGTGGAACGGAATCAGAAGAAGTAATTCAGCGTCGGCTGGCCACTGCAGAGAAAGAACTGCAACTGGCCGACCGTTACAAATATGTGGTTGTGAACGATCAGCTGGAAACCGCGGTCAGCGAGATCTGTGAGATACTGAAGGCGGAGGAGAAGGCTCGAAATGCTTGATGAATTCCGTGAAGACGAAATCGCCCGCAAGGTCGGAGGTCGTTTCAAGATGACCGCCCTGATCCAGAAACGCATGGTTGCACTGAACCGTGGCGCGCGGGCTCTGGTTGATCTGCAGACGAAGGACCTGATGCAGATTGTGGTCGCCGAAATCATGGGCGACAAGATTTATCTCGACGCCACCGGCAACCTGAAGGCCGTTGAGGACGATTCTGCACTGGTCGACAAGCTTGATCGCTTGCTGGCCGAAGATGGTGGTCCCGGCATCGACGATCTTTGATCAGACCGGCCACTTGTCGAATCTATGCCCTGAGGATCGTCATCGAGTCTCAGGGCTGTTTTTTTATATGACCACAATCTGCCATGACAGACGTTCTTCACAATCGCGAAATTCTGCTGGGTGTCTCAGGAGGTGTTGCCGCCTACAAGGCCGCTGACCTTTGCAGTCGCCTGGTTCAGCGCGGAGCGAAGGTCACGGTCATCATGACGGAATCCGCACATCAGTTTATCGGAGCCCGAACTTTCGAAGCACTGACGCGTCGACCGGTCTATTCACATGCGTTCGAAGCGAAAGAACATTTTCAGGGTGAGCATATCGGGTTGGCTCAGCGAACAGAGCTGGCTGTTGTAGCTCCGGCAACAGCTCAGACGATAGCACGGTTGGCTCACGGGATGGCCGATGATTTGCTGAGCACGACTCTGCTGGTGGTCACCGCACCGGTGTTGCTGGCACCTGCTATGAATTGTGACATGTGGGCCAAGCCGGCCGTCCAGCGAAACGTGGCCCAGCTCAAAGACGATGGATACACGTTTGTGGGTCCCGACGAGGGCTGGCTCAGTTGCGGGCAAGTTGGTGCAGGTCGATTGTCGGACCCCGGCAATATCATTAAGGCCATGGAGTCTTTGCTTAGCCAGAATCCGGGCACCAGTCAGACTCGCACCAGTCAAGCGGAATAAGGACCGTCATGAAGATTCTGATCACCGCCGGACCGACTCGCGAGTACATCGACGACGTTCGATTTCTCTCGAACGCCAGCAGTGGCCGCATGGGCTATTCGCTCGCTGCCGCCGCGATGGCTCGTGGACACCAGGTCGAACTTGTCACAGGCCCTGTTGAGCAATCTGCACCGGTTGGTTGTACAGTGCATCGCATCGAAACCACCGATCAGTTGCGCCAGCGTTGTCTGGAGTTGTTTCCGGAGTGTGACGGTGTGATTGCCACCGCGGCCGTTTGTGACTATCGCCCCAAAGAACGCATCACAGGAAAAATCACCAAGACAGGTCGTCCGATAACTTTAGAGCTGACCGAGACTTCTGACGTGCTGGCTGAGCTTGGTGGTCAAAAGGGCCATCGCTGGGTTGTCGGCTTCGCCTTGGAGTCGCAGGATCCTCGCAACAACGCGATGCGAAAACTTCGAATGAAGAATTGCAACTGCATCGTGCTCAATGATACGTCGGCGATTGGTTCACTCACAAACACCGTTGAAGTGCTCTCTCCGGAAGCCGAAACCATCGCCCTCTTCAAAGGCACCAAAGAAGAAGTGGCCGACCGCCTGCTCGGGCTGATCGAAACGTCGATCGTTAAGCCTGTGCTTTAATGCCGTTGACGTGATCCGACCGAGTGGTTCCTCGGTCAGCAAAGTAGCCGTCTCGCTCCGCCGAGACGAGCCTTGCAGTGCCCCGCTTGCCGCCATCTGGCCCGTAGACTTTTGCAACGCCTTCACACAAAGCGGCCTGCATTGAGTATTGCCGGCGAAAGCTCAAAAGGGAAAGGACTTTCGCCGCAAGGCGAACCATGAAGAATCCAGCGCGAGGAATTCTGCGATTCAACCCGGTACGGGTTATACAACAAAGCCTGGGGTCGCCGCCTTGCGGCGCACCCCACGTACCGTAACAGGGAATGTCCAGAACCCCGATGGAGTTCCACACAGCACGGACATCATTCTTTAATGAGGTATCGCCACAACGAATTGTGGAACCCCGTTGGGGTTCAAATCGCAGGGCAACCTTTCCTGGGGTGCGCCGTTGTCACGGCGACCCCAAGCTTTGTTGTCAAACCCCGTTGGGGTTGAAACGCCTGCATTGAGTCTTGCTGGCGAAAGCTCAAAGGCTCGTCTCGGCGGAGCGAGACGGCGACTTTCGTTGGTTTCATCAATAACCAGATTGACGCACGGGGCTTTTACTGGTGTACTAACGACTGACACTGGTGCGGGAGTGGCTTTGCGTTAAGCTGGTCACGAACACTCCATCTGTCGCTGGCCGTTACGACAACGAGGTTCCTCGACGTACGCAGGCTCTGGCCCGACGCGGGCGTTGGAGGAGAAGAGATCTGCGATCGACAGTCGCACACTTCGACAAGTCACCCATAGCAGGCATTGAACCATGAGACGTCAGCGAACCGGCTTTACGCTGATTGAGTTATTGGTTGTGATCGCGATTATCGCCGTACTGATCGCACTGCTGCTTCCCGCCGTTCAGGCCGCTCGCGAAGCGGCTCGGCGAACACAATGTCGAAACAACCTCAAGCAAATTGGACTGGCCTTCCATAACTATCACGACATCCACAGATGCTTTCCGATGGGAAGCATGGGCATTGACTTTGGAAATGCTGGAACTACCGATTGGCGGGGATTTTCGTGGGGCGTATATCTGCTACCAATGTTGGAGCAGAGCTCGATCTATTCGAAGATTAATTTCTCCGAAACTGCGGTAATACGCGGGCCGGTTGGCGCAACAAACAGCAACGAGCTACTGCTCTCTGCGGTACTCCCGGGCTATCTGTGTCCTTCGGACATTCGGGCCGTCACTGATGTAGATGATCGGATTCCGGGTGGTGCTTCGAGTGCGTGGGCGAAACTTGGATCAAGCAGTTATGTTGGAAACTACGGAGTGAATGGCTTCGTACCGGCGCCCGGGGGTGACAAAAACCTAAATTGGGTCATCGAGATTAGACCACTCGCAGCATGGGGAAACAGTTGGAACAACGGCTTCGGCCCTGCCAACGAGAATCACCGAGGGGTCGGGCCAATTGGCGTGAATACGAGTACTCGGATCCATCACGTTATGGACGGAACGTCAAATACGGTTTTCATCGGAGAAAGACATGGTTTCAGCAGCTCTCAAAATCTGTTGTTCGAGTTCCATGCACGCGCATTGTGGGGATATTGCGAGACAGTCCATCACACAATGAGCAGCGCATATTTCCGGCCGAATCAGTGCAAAGTTGGTGTAGATCCAAGTCCCAATCCCTATTGCCAGGGGTTGATGTCGAGTTACCACTCCAATGGCATTCAGGTTCTGATGATGGACGGATCAGTGCGGTTCATCAGCGACAACATCAACAGTGGCAATCCGGCAGCGTGGGATGCACTCCCTGACTTCTCCGATGCGGGTGCTCGCCGAGCCACCTACGGCGTCTGGCAATCCATCTGCGACATGTCCGAAGGCAACGTCGTCGGCGATTTCTAGTGCTGTGGCATCGCTTTGATTCTTGGGCAAAGTGGGCATTCATGCCCGTCGAAACGCACATTCATCAAACGTGACTCCGGGATCAGCCAAAGTAGCCGTCTCGCTCCGCCGAGACGAGCCTTGCAGTGCTCAGCGTTTTGTTATCTGGCACGCAGAGACCCGCAGCACGCGTTGGCACATAGCATTCTGCATTCTTTGTTCAACGTGAAACCTTTAAGGCTCGTCTCGACGGAGCGAGACGGCTACTTTAGTTTGTCCAGAATCGCAGGGTGGCAGAGCATGGATAGGCTGTGTTGCGAAGCAACAAGAAGCACAGGTTTGCAAGTTGAATCTTCATGCACGCTGGCTTCCGAATGAGAGTCCTCACTGAAGCTTCTTGTGCCTGCGGTACATTCCCACTGCGTGTAAGTGCCACCCAGCAGGCGCCCTGCCGTGGATCGCTCGATAGTCCGAAAATTTTGAATCTGTTAGGGTGCCTGTTGCGGTATTGCAACGGCCTCAGGTGTTTCCGTTAGTTGATACGGTTCTTGTGCACGACAGTGTTCCGAACGGGCAGCTCTGATGAAATGTTCTCTGATGAAGTTTTGTTGCAGACTGCTTTCGCTTGGCCTTGCCGTTTTGATGGCAGGAGACTGCGTTGCCGAGGTCAAAGTCTCAGCCGAGTTATCGCAGGAGGGCTCGTTTTTTCGATTCGATAACGTTCCGCTGCCAGCCATTGACGATGCGGGCCTAAAGGGGAAATGGAAGGTCGTTGCCGGGCAGGTGGATGCGAACTCCGGTTCGATCGAATGTTTGTTCGATGGTCGCGTCCCGACTTCAGCCGATCGACCATCCGAGAA
>CANHVD010000344.1 GCA_947463775.1 Planctomycetaceae bacterium
GCTGGACATCGGCAAACCGCAAATGGGAGAAACGGTCGTTGTCGCGGCCGCCAGTGGTGCTGTCGGTTCAGTTGTGGGCCAGGTTGCTCGTCTTAAAGGATGTCGAGTCATCGGTATTGCTGGCGGTGCGGAAAAATGTGCGTATGTGATTAACGAGCTGGGCTTCGATGCGTGTATTGATCATCGCGCCGCGGACTTTCCTCAGGAACTTGCCGCCGCCTGCTATGAGGGCATCGATATCTACTTCGAAGGTGTCGGTGGAGCTGTCTTTGATGCGGTGCTGCCGCTACTTAAAACGAAGGCTCGTGTTCCTGTCTGCGGCCTGATTTCGTCTTACAACGAGACGGCTCTGCCCAAGGGCCCTGATCGATTATCGCTGCTGATGCGTACGATTCTAACCAAACGCCTCACATTCAAGGGCTTCATTATTTTCGATGACTATGGAGATCGATTCGAGGAGTTTCAGACTCAGATGAGTGAGTGGGTGCGGGACGAGAAAGTGAAGTTTCGTGAGGACATCATCGAGGGTCTTCCGAACGCTCCGGCCGCCTTCATCGGACTGCTCGAAGGCCGGAACTTCGGCAAACTGATCGTGCGAGTTGCCAGCGAGTAGCGGCTGACTTTGACTCATAACGCCTGACAGAAACGGGACGGGCTCTCGCAGAGCCTCCGGAGGCATTTGAAACCTCGACCAGTAAAGGTGCCCGTCTCGGTTTTGGCAGGAGTTCTTCGGCGTTTGTTCGAAAGAGATGCTCATGAATACGTTATTGACTCTGGTCGAAGAGCCGTTGTCTCCGGATCGGTCGCTCGAGAAAATGGAACACGCCATTGAGACGGCGGTCCAGGAGATTGCTGCGGGTGAAGACGGTCTGTCCTCAGAAGGCTCCGCACCAATCGTCACGCCGCCCGCGGTCGTCAAGTTGGCCACGAATGGCAGTTCTGCGGATGAGACCGCGTTGCCGATCACTCACGATTGGGGCTCACGGAGCTATGTGCAGATTTTTGTCCTGATGTTTGCCACAACTGTGGGCTTGTATCTTTGCTATCTGCTGGCCGCTCCGTTTCTGTCGCCGATTGCGTGGTCACTGGCACTCGCTGTTGTTTGCGTGCCGATGCAACGACGGATTGAAGCTTTTGTCCGGAGTCCCGGAATTGCCGCAGCAATCTCCGTCTTCCTGATCGGGTCTCTTGTTCTGGTCCTCGTGACATTTGTCGGGGAGAGGCTTGGACGAGAAGCATCCACCGGCGCGCAGATGGTGAATGCACGCATCGAATCCGGCGAATGGCGGCGAGCGATCGAGCGGCATCCGCGATTGATTCCGCTCGCTGACTGGATGGAGCAGCAGAATCTACCCGAAACGGTGAAGTCAACAGCGACGTGGATGAGTACCACGGGTTCTGGCTTTGTCCGTGGCTCAGTGATCGAAGTGATGAGCCTGCTGCTGACGTTTTATATGCTGTTTTACTTTCTGCGAGATCGTCGTGCTGCGATTGCGGTGTTGCGTTCAGGATTGCCGCTGACACATATGGAAATGGATCGACTGCTGAACCGCGTTGCCGACACAATTCATGCCACGATCTACGGAACCATGATCGTCGCCGCAGTGCAGGGTTTTCTGGGCGGTTTGATGTTCTGGTGGCTGGGACTCCCCGCGCCTCTGTTGTGGGGCGTTGTTATGGGTTTACTGGCCATTATTCCGCTGCTGGGAGCGTTCATTGTCTGGGTCCCGGCAGCTCTGTTTCTGTCCATCGATGGTCACTGGGGGCAGGCGATGATTCTGTCGCTCTGGGGCCTGATTGTTGTCGGCACAATTGACAATCTTCTGCGGCCGATTTTAGTGGGACAGCGTCTTCAATTGCCCACTGTGCTCGCGTTTATTTCTGTGGTCGGTGGAATTTCAGTCTTCGGCCCAGCCGGATTAATTCTCGGCCCCGTGACGTTAACCATCACCATGGTGCTGCTGGAAATCTGGCCTCGGCCGGCTGCCCTGACGGTATCCCGTTCGGCGGACCAGGAAGCAATCTCCACGTTCGAAAACGAAGGCGGAGCTCCGGCACCAAAATTTTCTACTAACAAGACAGCAGCGGTCGCTTGAACATCCCCGCGACACTCCAGGGAGGCTGAAGTGATGTTGAAAATGTCCATGAGTCTGGCTCAGAACGCTGACGACGGCTACGAAACCTCTCCGGTTGAACCTTTGAGCGATACCAGCGCCGAGAGTCCCGTCCTGGAGTTTCTGTCCGATGCCGAATCCGAAATACCTGACTTACCGGCATCGGCCGCTTCGATCGGATCCAACAACTCGTCGACATCGCCGCAAACCGCTCGTCCAGCCGACGACACATTTGTGCGTGAAGACCCGTGGTAAATCTGTCAGCACAGGGCTCCACTTGTTATCGCGTTTTGAATTCAGCTTCAGCGTGTCGCTCAAAGCCAACTGTCACCTCACAGTCTATTGCGACCACTTTTCATGGAAGATGCGATGATGCTCAAAGTGCAGGCGATCGAAAATGCAGTTTCAACTCCGCATCGCGAACAGGGGCGATCCCGGGGGCGCAAGGTTGCGGTTGAGGTTCGCAGTCTGCACAAGAGTTACGATCAACAGCTGGCCGTGAAGGACGTGAGCTTTTCATTTCGCGGTGGAGAGGTTCTTGGCCTGCTGGGACCAAACGGTGCGGGAAAGAGCACTGTCATGATGATGATTACGGGATTACTTGCTGCAGACTCCGGCGAAGTTCTCCTGAATGGTGAGAAATACGATGGCCGACGTCTCGAGCAAAGACGGCTCTTCGGAATGGTTCCACAGGAATACGCGCTGTATCAGGATCTTAGTGCGATGAACAACCTGATGTTCTTTGGACGATTATACGGATTAAGAGGTCGCATTCTGAAAGATCGCTGCGACGAGGTGCTTGAGCAAATCGGCCTGACAGAAAATGCGAACCGGCAGTCCGCAAACTATTCCGGCGGTATGAAGCGTCGACTCAACTTCGGAATTGCGTTGATTCACAAACCTCAGATTCTGATCCTGGATGAGCCGACGCTGGGCGTTGATGCACAGTCTCGGTTTCGTCTGATGCAGTGTATCAGTCAACATACTGCAGACGGTGGAAGTGTTCTTTACGCCAGCCACTACATGGAAGAAGCTCAGGCGATCTGTCAGCGAGTGGTGATCCTCGATCAGGGCCGCGTCATCGCCAACGACTCGATTCAAAATCTTCTGGCCGGACTTGCTGCGGATGTTTACCTGTTCGTTGATCACACGGCTGGCATCAACGATGCCCTGAACGGACTCGCACGCATTGCGACAGACTCGATGAATGCTCCGGCAGTTGTTGTTTCGGGGAACACGCAAAACCGGGTTGAAGAGAGCAGCACGCAGTCTGCTCGTGGTGTAAATGGTGAGTCGATTGATCCCACTGGATTTGCGTGGCGACTTCAGGCGACGCTCGCAAAGTTGCAGGAACTGCAGATTGAAGTGCTCAGTGTGGAAACACAGCAGTCAAATCTTGAACGTGTCTTTCTCAATCTGACGGGCAAGCAATTGCGAGACTAGCTGTTTAAAAAAATAGAACCGGCTTCGAAAGTTCATCACAGCGACATAACGGCATTTGATAGTCGTGCGTCGTGTCGGAGCCGACTACTGTTCCATCGTTTAACGGCAAGCTGCAGGCGACTGCGAATGGGCACGCAGGCGTCTGTGACTTGCCGTTAAACGAGAATAGTCAGGGAAGAACGATCTCGCAAATTCAAGTCAAACACAAGTTAACTGCAGGACCTCGCTTCATGTCAACATGGTATATCACACTGAAAGATCTGCTGCTGTTGACATACGACAAGCAGGCTTTAGTGCTCCTGCTGGTACTGCCATTGTTGTTGATTTCGATCATTGGAATGTCGACCGGACAGTTCCTGACAACCGACGACGACCTTGAGCGAATTAAGCTGGTGATTGTTGATGAAATCCAGGACGACACATCAAAACGATTCATCGCAGATTTGGCGAAGAGGCCGGAACTGCTGATCACTGGCTCGGATGTAAAAACGATAGCTCTCGCCAGATTGCGACGCGGCGACGCGATGCAGGTTATGATTATTGGCAAGAAGTTCTCCGAGAAAATTGATGCGGTTCGCATGCACGAGATCTTCAACATGATGTACGAGAAACATCCTCTCAACGGGCTTGCCGCACTGGATGTCAATCTTGTGACAAAGCCCAACACGGGTGTTGCCGGAGAACTGCTTGAAGCAGCGATGTTCGCCCTGACCGTAAAATTCATGACTCCAATCGCCGCGCGAAAGAACGCAGTGGCAAGAAAATGGGTCCGATCACCCGAAGAGGAGCAGGCCGCAGACAAGGCTGCGGAAACTCTCGAGTCGAAAGCGATCGCAAAACCAAAGGTCAGCATGGCGCTTCAGTGGGTTGTGCCGGGATTCACAGTGATGTTTGCGTTCTTTCTGATCAACGTAATGGCTCGGTCATTTATGATTGAGCGTGATCAGGGCACATTGCGCCGCCTTCTGCTGGCCCCTGTCAGGACGTTGCCGTTGTTACTTGGAAAGACAATACCCTTTTATCTGACGTCCGTGCTGCAATGCGCTCTGTTGTTCTTTTGTGGCCGCATTCTTTTCGGTATGCCCTGGGGATCTCAACCGGCGTATCTGATTCCCGTGGTTCTCTGTACGTCCGCCTCAGCGGCGGGATTAGGCTTGCTGCTCTCCACGATGGTTCGCACGGATCAGCAGATCTCTTCGTACGGAACGACGCTGATTCTGGTGTTAAGCGCTTTGAGCGGTAGTTTTCTGCCCCGAGAGTTGTTTCCGAAGATGATGAAATCCGTGAGCCTGTTTACTCCCCATGCCTGGGCATTGCGAGCCTTCGATGAGGTTCTGAATCAGCCCCACATCGACGCCCGGATAGTGGCATCAAGTTGCGGCGTGCTGCTGGGTTTCTCAACAGTCTGTTTTGCTGCCGGGTGGTGGCGATTTCGCATAGCGGGGTGATGGCGCAAGAAAAAAGCTCATCTGGCGTATGCGGGACCTCATTCCCGGCACTCGGCAGTTTGAATCTTCCTGTTCAACATTCCACGATTGCTATTGTGCTGAGCGACTCTGGACAAGGAGTCGCTCGGCTAAGGCCACGAGTGTTTCTGACTGTTTACATTCCGAACGATCCGAGCACCGTGCTGCACATTCTTGTACAAGATAGTCGCTCGCTGCATTCAAGCAGTTTATAGGTCTATTGTTCATTGGCGATCGTCTGGTTCAGAGTCAACTCTGAGTAATCGCGTCTGGTTTTTAGAAAACAAGGATATTCAATGGCTATGAGCAGAATTTGGATGGCTAAGGCCGGTTTCATGACGGCTGCGGCTGTTTCGTTCGTCTTTTCAGTGTCACTGTGGTTCTCCGGCCACCACGAAGAAGGCGCGTTTGTCGGTCTATGGGTACCGTCAATCCTTAGTTTTGGAACGCTTGTTTTGGGGAGACGGTCGAGTGGCTGATCATTTTGTAATTTTCGGTGTAGGGTGTGCCGTTCTAATGATGTGCCTTGCAGCAGCATTCTTTGGCCTGATTGAAAGCGACTATCCCAATGATACAGAATCAGAAGCAGCAAGGAGAAGAAAAGGTTAATGCCACAAGAGGCGTTAGATAACTGCCACTCTCGTTTCTGACTATTGCTACATAATGGCCATGTCGCTATTGCCGGGCGGATCGTGGATGTCAGTATTCCCCCGTCCCGCGTGAACTGGGTTTACGCGGAGAAAATGTACAAGGTCGTCGGACGACCAGAGAATCGGCAGCTCAAATGTTTGAGAGGCCGAATTTTAGTAAGCCGACGTGATTCGATGCTTTCGAGTATTGAGTCACGTCGGCTTTTTTTATGCCCGGAATGCAGAGGAAACGGAAATGAAGACAGACGCGCAATTGAAGTCGGCAATCCTGGACGAACTCCGTTGGGAGCCGACTATTTCATCGGGTGACATTGATGTCGCTACGAAAGACGGAATTGTGACACTCAGTGGAACCGTTCCGCATTACGTCGAAAAATGGGCCGCTGAGAAGGCCGTTCAACGAGTCGAAGGAGTCACTGCGATCGTTGAGGAACTTGAGGTTAGCCTCACTGGAATTCACAAGCGAAAAGACTCGGAGATCGCTGAATCGGTTGTCAGTTCTCTGACCTGGAATGTCTGGGTTCCGGGCGAGATTCAGTCCACGATCGAAGATGGCTGGGTGACCTTGAACGGCGCTGTTTCGTGGGAGTTTCAGCGAAATTCGGCCGCTGATGCGGTGCGATACATTTCCGGTGTTCGCGGAGTTTCCAACAATATCACGCTAAAGCCTGATGTGAAACCTTCGGCTGTGAAGGAGTCCATCGAGAAGGCTCTGAAACGCGACGCCGGAATCGATGCAAAGAACGTGGGCGTCACTGCGAACGGCAGTAAGGTCACGCTCACAGGTAAGATTCGTTCGTGGCACGAACGTGAAGAA
>CANHVD010000345.1 GCA_947463775.1 Planctomycetaceae bacterium
ATGAATGTCGATACCGGTGAGCGAATGAGCAATCTCCGCGATGATGCGAGCGACCAAAGGTGCTCCCAGTCGATGCAAAAGATTGGCCATGCGATGATGCAGAATTGCAGTCATCCCCGGATAACACACCAGGACTTCATCTGCACTCCGTGCTGCCGGATCGCCTTCATACGCCGCCTGAATATCTGTCTCAAGCGTCTGTCGAATCTGAGGCAGATGAGCAGCGAAGTGACGAGTAATCTCTGTGGCCTTCTGACGATTGTCTTCCGGCGTCGGTGAGTACCGTTCAGCGAAGATCATCTCCAGAGCAATCTGCTCGTCCAGATGTCTCAGAGCCTTTTCGAGCGTATGTCCTACGAAATAATCGATGCTCTCCTGGACGACGTCATGTCCTCCCAGTCGATTCGGAAATAACGCAGCTCCGAGATCTTCAACAACTCCGGCCAGCACTTTCCGCGATGGCAATTTGATAGGCTTCCCGGCTCGTTGCCGAGTTGCCAGTGACTCCTCGCGTAACGCTCGCAGTTCGGCAACAATTTCGCGAGTCTCCCAGCGTTTACTGCGGGGAGGCGGACAACACGCGTCTGCTTGTTCTTTGCTGTTCATCGAGCTTTGCCTTCCGCGTCGAACACACCTTCAAACAGGACTGAACTGAGGTATCGCTCGCCGGAGTCAGGCAGGACGACAACAATCGTTTTGCCTTTGTTTTCAGGGCGTTTGGCGACTCGAATGGCCGCGACTGTTGCCGCTCCACAAGAGATACCACAGAGAATTCCTTCTTCCTGAGCGAGTCGTCGTGCCATCAGCACCGCGTCCTCATTGCTGACCTGTTCGATCTCGTCGACTACCGACAGATCCAGCACTTCCGGAACAAAACCGGCTCCGATACCCTGAATCTTATGGGGAGCTGGTTTGAGTGGCTCGCCGTTTCTCTTCTGAGTCAACACGGGACTCGCGGATGGCTCTACGGCGACTGATTGGACGCTGCTTTTCTTCTTCTTCAGGTAACGCGACACTCCCGTGATGGTTCCACCAGTGCCAACTCCACCAACAAAGATGTCAACGAGTCCATCGGTGTCTTCCCAGATTTCTGGTCCGGTCGTCTCTTCATGGATCGCGGCGTTCGCAGGATTTCTGAACTGCTGGAGCAGGACGTACTTTCCCGGCTCAGACGCGTAGATCTCTTCGGCTTTGTTAACAGCACCGGTCATTCCTTTGGGCCCTTCGGTGAGCACCAGTTTTGCTCCAAAGGCCAGCAGCAGTTTTCTTCGCTCGATGCTCATCGTCTCCGGCATCGTGAGTGTCAGAGGGATGCGTTTCGCCGCAGCAACGAATGCCAGTGCGATGCCCGTGTTACCGCTGGTGGGTTCGACCAGTTCTTTGCCCGGTCCGAGCAATCCCTTTTTCTCAGCATCCCAGATCATGGCGGCGCCAAGACGGCACTTGACTGAGTAGGCTGGGTTTCGTCCTTCGATTTTTGCCAGCACTGTGGCGGGAGCGCCATCGATCACGTGGTTCAATCGAACGAGCGGCGTACGACCGATGGAAAGAGAATTGTCGGCAAACCAGCGTGGCATAAGAAGGTCCAAAGTAAAAAGTAGAAACGAAAAAAGGCCGCTGCGTTTTTGAATCAAACGCAACGGCCTCCGAGTTTTTCGGTCAGCGGTATTGTTAAGGAATTTACAGGGATCACAGGTCCGACGTCAACATGGGTTGTGTCGGGAGTGGTAATGGTTTGGGATTTCAAATTCGAAATTTGAGATATGAAATCTCGAATTCCGCGTGTGGAAATCAAATCACGTAATCTGTCTCCGGCATAAAGACGCGGACTGATCGAGGATGCACGTAGACAATATCGTTGAGTTTCAGCTCCAACTGTTTGGCTCGATAATGCGTCACATCGACGTTCAGCTCAACGCCGAATTCCTCGACAGCGACTCGAACCTTCAGCACAGAACCGGCCGGATTAATCTGTTTGATTTTGCCCAGCAGCGACGCCTGCGATGGTGATCGATCGATGTCCAGCTCGTGAGGTCTCACATAGGCGGTTGCGTTGCGAGGTTCCTCATTCTGGTACTCATCGTACTGCAGACTGAACGGCCCCATCTGAACTCGCCCCGATTGAACTCGACCGTGAAACACATTCACGTTGCCCAGAAAATCCATGACGAAAGATGTGGCCGGATTATCAAACACGGCCTGAGGTGTCCCGGTCTGCTCGATGTGTCCCTGACTCATCACCACAACCTGATCAGCCATTTCAAAGGCCTCCTCCTGGTCGTGCGTTACGAATACAGTTGTCACATGCATTTCTTCATGCAGTTTTCTCAACCATGTCCGCAGTTCCTGTCGCACCTTGGCATCCAGTGCGCCAAACGGTTCATCGAGCAACAGCATGCGAGGTTTGACGGCGAGTGCTCGTGCCAGAGCGACGCGTTGACGCTGCCCACCGGAAAGCTCGGAAGGGTACCGCTGGCCTAGTCCTTCGAGTCGCACAAGATGCAACAGCTCGTTGACTCGTTCGCGAACTTCGCCATTCGGGGCATTGCGAACTCGCATTCCAAACGCCACGTTCTCAAACACTGTCATGTGGCGAAACAGAGCGTAGTGCTGAAAAACGAAACCCACTTCTCGGTCGCGGGCCGAGCGAGTCGTTACGTCTTCATCTTTGAACAGAATGCTGCCTTCGTCAGCACTTTCCAGCCCGGAAATAATTCGCAGCAGAGTCGTCTTGCCTGAACCTGAAGGACCCAGCAACGCTGTCAAACTGTCTGAGGGAACTTCAAGATTGACGTTCTTCAAAGCGACGAAATCACCGAATCGCTTCGATAGATTTTGAACTGATATACTCATGGGAAACACCTGATACTGGGGCAATGAATCGCAGTTTTTTCACCACAGAGGGCACAGAGAACACGGAGGAAAGTACAGAGAACGGGAACAGCAAAGAGCACCCTTCGATTTGATGGCAGAGCTTCGAGCCAACTCTGCGATTCATCTTTGTGCTCTGTGTGACCTCCGTGGTAAATCTGACTTACTCACCTCAAAGCTATTCGGAAGAGCTCTGCTCCATCGATGCGGCGACCATTCGCTCCAGAATGATCTTCAGCACCAATGTCGAAAGAGCCATCAAGGTCAGGACTGACGCAACCGCGTAGGAGCCGGGGTTGTTGTAATCCTGAAAGAGCTTTTCGACTCGCAGAGCCATCGTGTAGGTTTCACGTTCAATGCGGCCGGAAACGACGTAGACCGCACCGAACTCGCCGATCGCACGAGCATTGCACTGGATCACTCCGAACAGCAGGCCCCATTTGATATTGGGGAGAGTGACTCGCCAGAAGATCTGCCATGGCGATGCACCGAGGCTGACGGCCGCCAGTTCTTCGTCATCACCGAGGGCCTGCATCAGAGGAATCAATTCGCGAGCTACAAACGGGATGGTCACAAACATCGTGGCCATCACTAAGCCTGGCCAGGCAAAGATAATCTTGAACCCGATTTCATTCAGAAGCGGAGCGAAGTAGCCCGTTCTCAGGTTGTACAACAACACGAACATCAGACCGGCCACGACCGGTGAAACAGCGAATGGCAGATCGAGTGCTGTCATTAAAAGTGTTCGCCCGGGAAACTTGAACTTGGTCAATGTCCACGCGGCAGCAACTCCGCAAACAGTATTCACCAGCACCGCGAGTGGCACCACGATCAGTGTCAGAAAAACGGAATGTCGCGTTTCTGCGTCATTGAAAAGGTTATTCCACCAGCCGGAAATGCCCTCGGAAAATGCCTGAACGAAGACGTAGATCAGCGGCACGATAATCAGGACGATGGCGATCAGATAGCAGAGCGAGATCAGCAGGATGCGAAACCACAGCGGTTCGTTCGCGACCATTCTGCCCGCGGTTTTTTGAGTTCTGACAGAGTTAACGTGCATAGCGGCGATTCCTTGCTTCAAGCCAGTTAATCAGCATCAGAGTGGTTATCGATCCCGCCAGCAGCACCACAGCGATCGCGGTGGCTTCTTCGTACTTGTAGTCTTCCAGCCTCGAGTAGATCAGCATCGGAGCAATCTCGGACTTATATGGGATGTTCGTCGAGACAAAGATGATGGAGCCGTACTCGCCCAGCCCGCGAGCAAACGCCAGGGCGAATCCTGTGTAGAGTGCTGGCATCACCGACGGCAGAATCACTCGCGTAAACGTCTGCCAGCGTGAGGCTCCCAGTGATGCGGCGGCTTCTTCAATGTCACCTTCCAGGCTCGACAGAAGCGGCTGCACTGTTCGTACGACGAATGGCAGTCCCAGAAAAATCAGCACCAGCACGATCGCAAATCGGGAGTACGCCCCCTCAATCCCCAGCGGCACCAGGAACTGGCCGAACCAGCCGTTCTTAACATAGAGGCTGGAATACACCAGCCCAGCCACGGCTGTCGGCAAGGCGAAGGGAAGGTCGACAATCGCATCCAGCATCTGACGACCCGGAAAACGATATCTCACAATAACCCATGCGAACAGGAGGCCGAGAGCCACGTCAACAACAGCAGCGATGGCGGCCGCTCCGAAGGTCAGCATATAGGCGGCTCGAGCACGCTCCGACCAGGCCGCCGTTAGAAACTCTGCAGGCGTCAGAGACACCGACTTGGCAATTAAGGCCATCAGAGGAACAAACAGCATGACGGTCAGCCAGCTGATCGTCACGGCTAGGCCCGGCCCAAATCCCGGCAACGGGCTGCGATGTTTTCCTGAAACAAGTTGTCTCAAAGTGCCCCCGAGAGATCGACCGGGGGAAGGCTTAACGGCACTCACGTTGTTCGCTCCTGAAAGATGCGTACATCGTGCGCTCAAACAACGCTGACGCGTTTCTCGAATAGAAACTGACTGCAAAAAGTCGCATCTGAACTGGCCCTCGAAGTTGTATCGTCAGGCAAAATTTAATTTATGGGGAAGAACAAGGGGGCAGCTCAATCAAGCGAAGGAATCTTCGCCCCCGACTTCTCATCTGTGGTTCACAGGCTTTTGCACTACCGATTTCGCACCCGAAAATGACGCGCGAAGTCGTGCAGAAGCCTTTATTCAACGGGATAAACCCGTTGGAGTCGCTTCTTTAAAGACTAATTGGTCGCTTGTGAGGCTTGTCGTTCATTTCGAGTAATGCGGCGGCGTTCGAGCCGATCGATCTGCACCACAACTCCGTCCTGAACCACGATCTGTACATGTCCAAACCGGAGATTGCGAAGTGAATCACGAATCTGCGCCAGCACGAGGTCTTCTGTGTCGGATCGACCGTCTGCTGTGGCATGGTCTTCGGCGGTGTCGCTTTTCTTTCCCATGACTCTGCTCATTTCACTCACGTCAAACGGGTTTATGGACTATCACAATTTCATACTCGCCGTGTTCGCAGCATGGTTGCTCGCGTCGCTGACTCGGGCTTCCCAGTTATGGAATCACAGCCAACCGGAGGCTATGGTGAAGCATTTGTCAGATACTCCAACTCCGCCATGTCTCCTTCCACGCTGACTAGTCAGAGCAGGCGGGATTTGGCATCTTTCAAGATCAACCGTAGCACCTATTTCTCGCCGGTGTAGATCTTGTCGAACTCAGCACCGTCTGCGAAAAATTTCGTCTGAGCGTCATCCCAGCTCGCAGCAACTTTAGTCACAGGAAACAGCTCGATCGCTGGAAAAGCACTGGCATTGGCCGCCAGAACCTCTGCGTTCGATGGCCGATAGAAGTTCTTCGCGATCACTTCCTGCCCCTCTTTCGTGTAGAGGAACTTCAGATATTCCTCGGCTGTGGCTCGAGTCCCTTTCTTGTCGGCAACAGAATCCACCACGGCGACATGCGGCTCAGCCAGAATGCTCACCTCAGGAAACACGAGTTCCAGTTCGCCCTTCGCTTCAGTCACTTCCAGATGAGCTTCGTTTTCCCATGTCAGATGCACATCGCCGATGCCCTTCTGAGCAAACGTTGTCGTGGCACCACGAGCGGCGGTATCGAGTACGGGAACTTGTTTGTAAAGCTGAGTCACGAAAGCTCGTGCGTCATCTTCACTGCCACCCTTGCTGATCACGCTGCCCCAGGCCGCCAGGAACGCCAACTTACCGTTGCCCGAGGTCTTCGGGTTCGGTGTGATAATCTCGACACCTGAACCGGACAGATCTGCCCACGTCTTGATGTTCTTTGGGTTTCCCTTCCGAACCACGAAGACGATCGTTGATGTGTATGGCAAACTGCGGTTCGGCAACGCCTCTTCCCAGCCGTCTTTGATCAATCCCTTCTTGTGCAGTTGTTCTGTGTCCGACCACATCGCCAGAGTCACAACATCGGCCTCAAGCCCATCGATAACCGCTCGAGCCTGACTGCCGGAACCTCCATGCGACTGCTTGATGGATACGGTCTTGCCACTGGCCGCCTGCTGAGCAATGAATTTCTCGTTGAGATCTTTCCAGAGCTCGCGAGTCGGGTCATAGGACACATTC
>CANHVD010000346.1 GCA_947463775.1 Planctomycetaceae bacterium
GCAGGGAGACAGATCGCAGTTCAAACCACGAAAGACACTAAAGACACGAAAAATCGCAAGTCAACAAACGCCGGTCATCGTGAGTGACCGCAATTGGCTCGGAATGTACGGTCACTTCTGGTGGTTTCGTCCTGCGTTTCCTTTCGTGTGTTTCGTGTCTTTCGTGGTAAAAAACTGTGATTCGCGCGTCTGTCATTGGGCCACCAAAAGTCATCTCCGACCGAGCCATGCTGGGATGGCGAATCACATATCCGCCCTCTTCCGAGGAAT
Source organism: Planctomycetaceae bacterium (assembly GCA_947463775.1). GTDB lineage: Bacteria > Planctomycetota > Planctomycetia > Planctomycetales > Planctomycetaceae > SXXK01. The sequence continues at coordinate 271 of CANHVD010000346.1, forward strand.
CAGCACAAGACACAAAGTCAAAGTCTCCGCAATCTGGGCAGGCTGCGAATTTTGTGGCAAATTCGGCCAGAATTCGATAAGGTGGGGACGCCCACGCTATTTTCCCGCCGGATTTCTCCCGCCTCTTCGAGTACTCCCGATGACCACTCGCCCCGCGCCATCAACGTCGCAGAATGCTGTCTCTCAAGGCGAGCGGCAGGGCGTCAGCCCTCCGATTAACGCTCTTCTCGCGCGCAACTTCTTCACGGACTTTTCTGGAACCAACCACGTCGTCACAGCGTTACTCCTTATTCTTGCGCTGACCTGTTCCGTGTCCAGCCACGCGTTCGCACAAGCCCCGCCAGCAACTCCACCATCAGCCCCGGTCGACTTTTCCTCGATCACAAAACCCGATGTCGCAGCGGCCATCAAGATTTCCCCAGAGCAGCAATCTCTGATTACACAGCTCATCAGTGAACGTGACACTGCGGTCGCAGCCGCAGAAGAAGCTGCTCGCCCTGCGATCATCGCGGCGGCCAACGAAAAGCTTCAGGCAGTGCTCAGCGCTGATCAGCAGAGCTTGTTTGTCTCTTTGTTCACGGGCAAAAAACTTCGCTTCAACTTCCGCAGTCAGAAGTGGGCCGACGTGCTTGACTGGATCGCCAAAGAAGCCGACCTCTCGCTGGTCATGGAAGTTCCTCCGCCCGGAGTTTTCAACTACTCCGATTCCAAAGATTACAGCACTATCGAAAGCATCGACCTTCTTAACGGCTGGTTGCTCACCAAAGGCTTCACTCTGGTTCGCCGCGAACGAATGCTGATGTGCCTGGATCTGAAAACAGGGCTTCCCGAGGGCGCGATTCCGAAAGTCACACCTGAAGAACTCGTAACGCGCGGGCGATACGAGTTTGTCAGCGTCCTGTTTCCTCTCGAAGGTCGACCGGCCGAGATTGTCCTGCTGGAAGTGAAGCCACTGCTGGGAAGCTACGGCAAAGCCGAAGCCCTGGCACAGACTCAACAATTGCTCGTGATCGATACGGCTTCGAATCTGCGAGTTGTTCAGCAGCTGATCACCAAGGTTCCGATGCTCACAAAAGCAGAAGGAACTCCAGTGCTGACCGTGTACCCGGTGGAACACGCGAACCCTCAACAAGCTGGCGAAGTGCTGAAGACGATCATCGCGGGCACTATCGTGATCGACATAAAGGCTCGGCAGATTTCCGTGAACGCCGTACCTTCCGAACAGGAGAAAGCCAAGATCATTCTGGGGCAACTGGAATCCAATCAGGGGCCTGATATGCAACCTCGGTTGCAGCTTTATCCTGTTCAGGTGTCCGACGCCGATCAGATGCTGGCCACGCTCAAGCTCATCGCTCCGGATGGGCAATATCGCATTGATCCGTTGTCGAGCAAACTCATTGCGTGGGCGTCTGAAGCCGACCAGAAACGCATCAGCGAATCCTTGCAGATGATCCAGGCCGAACAACCTCAGGGAGGAGCCCGGCAACTTCAGGTGTATGCACTCAAGAACGCCGATCCGACAGCCATCTCTACGATGTTGATTTACATTGTTCCGACCGCTCGAGTCACCGTTAATCCTGCGACGCGAAGCTTGGTCGCCTTCGGAACTCTCTCCGAGCATGAAGCGATTGGAGCTTTGATTGAACAGATTGAAAAGCAGACAGAAACAACCGCCACGGAGAAGACTCTCAAAACCTATCCCGTGAGCTCTCCCGTCGCCACCACACTTGTCACGTTGATGACGACCGCGGTTCCTAAAGCTCAGGTATTGTCCGACACCGCGAATCAGCGCCTGCTTGTCATGGCGACCGCCGATGAGCATACGCAGGTTGACATGCTGTTGAAGTCTCTTTCAACGGCCGAATCAAGCGGCAAGCAGCTGAAGATTCATGAAGCCGATCGGATTGATTCCGTCAGCGTGACTTCTCTGCTAACCACGTTGACGCCTCAGGCCACAGTCACCTTTGATGTTGCCAACAAGAGACTTCTGGTTGTCGCGGCAGAAGCCGATCAGGCGAAAGTCGCCGAGGTACTGGAGCAGGTTCGCACCTCGGAAGCCGATGCCGTGCGTTCGCTAAAGTCTTATCCACTGCAACCAAAAATTGTTTCGACAACGATCATTTCTCTGCTACTGCCTCTGGTGCCAAAAGCAAGTGCGATTCCTGACGAAGCCAATCGTCGCCTGCTGATTACAGCCACAGAAGCAGAACACGAATTGATCGCGAAGGTGATCGAACAGGTTGAGAAAGACGCTGTTGGAAATCTGCCCGAGCTGAAATTCTATCCTCTTCAGAAAGTCGTCGGCCCAACATCCCTGGCCGTTCTTCAATCCGTGGCACCGTTAGCGCGGATCACGTTCCTGCCCGATGGCAATCGTTACAGCGTGCTCGCAACACGTGATGACCACACAGCGATTGCAGCCACGATCGAACAGCTTGAACTCAACGCCGCTGAAATCCAGCGCGAGCTGAAGTTTTACGATGTCGCTGCCATTGGTACCACGGATGCTCGAGTGCTGCTGTCAACAACCTTCACGGACGTCACATTCGTGGCGACGGCTGAAGGCAATAAACTGATGGCGTGGGTTTCACCGGCTCAGGATGAACGCATTCGAACCACGCTGGAACAGTTGATGACAGAGAAGCCGTTCGAGTCAACTCGAACTATGGAACTCTATTCCATCGCCGAACTGGGGCCATCTGCGTCAACAGTCCTGGCTCAGGCTGTTCCGAAAGCCACGATCTCTGCAGGAGCCCGAGCCGATCAACTGGCAATCGTGGCCACGGCCGAAGATCACGTAAAACTCAAGAAAGTTCTGGAGCAACTGCAGTCTTCCAAATCGATTCCACCCTCAAAAACACTGACTGTGCATCCGATCAAAGGGCTGACACCGTCGTCTGTTCTGCAGGTGTTGCAGCCTCTGGTTGATGCGGATGTTCAACTCACAGTCGACCCCACCGGACAGCAGTTGTTTGTGCGAGCATTCCCGGATAAGCAGGATCAGATTAAGGCCGTGGTAGAACAGGTCAGCGCATCGTTGGCCAACCGTCCACAACGATCCACGAAGACCTATATGATCGGTGCGCCTAATGCCGACGAGGCTCAGGAAGTTCTGATGGCGTTGTATCCCGATGCCAAGATTGTGATGGATGCCGATCGCAAGATGATCGTGGCAACGGCTACCGATGAGCAACATGCGACCATCGATCAGATCGCTAAGCAAATGAAAGGCACATCGCTCGATGGCGACGTTCCTGTCCCGGCTGTTTACTCGCTAAAGAACGCCAGCGCGACGGAAGTGCAGACTCTGCTGACGTCCATGTATTCGCGGTTCGATGGCGTCCGTCTTTCTGTGAATGAAAAGACCGGTCGATTGATCGTGGTCGCTCGCAAAGACCAGCACGACGCCATTCGCCCGCTGATCGAGCAACTTGATGGACCTGCCGAGACCGAAGTGAAGCAGGAACTCGCAGTCTTCCGACTAAATCAGCTCGACGGGCTTTCTGTTCAAACCGCTCTGCAGCCACTATTGCCGAAGAATGCCCAGGTCACGGCTGACCGGATTGGACGACAACTGTTCGTCAGTGCTTCAGCCGACGATATGCCGGCGGTTCGCGAACTTGTGCAGCAGATGATCACATCTCAGGGTTCCACAGAGGGCCTTGAAACGCGCAGCTATCGCCTTCGTCCCTATGAAGCCGACGAAGCTCAGGAAGTGCTAACAAAGTTGTTCCCCGACGCCACGATGGTGACCGATGTGTCACAGGAAATGCTGGTCGCCACGGCTACTGCCAAACAGCATGAGACAATCAAACAAGTGGTCGAACAAATGACCAGCGTGCTGCCGATGGAAAGTGCTCCTTCGGCAAAGGCTTATCCTTTGCGAACGGCCGACGGCGACAACGCGGTTGAAGTCTTTGATGCGATGTTTCGGCGATCTGACAATGTTCGGGTTTCCTTTGACTCCAAAACTCGGTCTCTGATCGCGGTGGCTCGCCCCGATCAGCATACTGTGATCAAAGCCCTGCTTGATGAACTGGAACCAACTGGCGCAGCCAATGAAACTCAAACACTGGAAGTGTATGCACTCGGTGGAATGGATGGGCTGACCGCTGTCGAAGTGGCGGAGGGTGTTTTGCGTTCCATCGACTCAGCCGCGACTGTCTCGTGGGAGAAAGCCTCGAAGCAGCTTGTGGTCACAACCACACCCGCCGGCCACCAACAGATCAGCGCGGCGATGGAACGATTTCAGGAGAGCGATCCTCGCGAAATGGATGTCATTCAACTTCGCATGTTGAGCGCTTCGTCGGCACAGAATGCGATCGAAGGTCTTTATGGTGATACCTTCACGAAAGACGACAACTATCCAGTGATTCAGGCGGACGAAGATTCGCAGCAGTTACTGGTTCGAGGTTCAAAGAAGCAACTGCAGGATATCCGCACGCTGCTGATCAAGATGGGTGAAACCGGTCTGTCGCCAACCGGGGACCTGGCAACTCAGGCGAATCGAAATCTTCGCGTCATTCCAGTTCAGGGTGATGTCGAGCCAACTCTGCAGAAGATTCAGGATCTGTGGCCGCGAGTTCGAAGGAACCCGATTCGAGTCCTGCGACCTGGCACCGAAAAAGAAACGCCCCCCGCGACAGAACCACAACCAAAAGCCGACGGAGAATTCTCCGTGCCACCGGAGGAAGCATCCTCACCGGCCGCCGACGAAACAACGCCGGCATCAAAAGAACCGACAGAATCGCAAGCGGTCGAGAAGGCAACCGCAGAAGCAGCAACGGACACCACAAACGCAGCAGCCACTCAACCTGGACAAGACGAACCATCCCCGGTCGTGATTATTCCCGGCACGGATCGAATCACGATTGCCTCCGACGATATCGAAGCCCTTGATCAACTGGAATCGATCCTCCGCGCGACATCCTCTTCGCGAACAGGCAGTAACGTTGCCAGTCGCAATCGAGACTTCTCCGTGTATCAACTGCGAAACGCTGGCGCTGAGGAAGTCGCGGACACACTGGAATCGATTTACGAAAGTCGAGCCGGGATGCTCGCGTTTGGCTCGGTGGTGATCGTGCCAGAAACTCGGATGAACGCGTTGATCGTTTACGGTGGTCGCACGGATCGAGATCGTATCGAACAGCTTCTGGAGATCCTGGACACCGAAAAGCTTCCGGATTCGGGGCGCATCTTCAGAACCGAAGTGATCACGATCAACCATGCTGACGCTGAAAACGTAGAAGATGTGGTCCGTGGTGTTTATCGCACGGAGATGACAGCCGGAGGCACACGAAGAGCCATCGAGATCCCGACAGGGATTGACTCGTCGGTGGCGAATGTGCTCCGGCAAATCAACGCCGCCTCTTCGGCCCCACTGTTGACGATCGAGGTCCAGGAAGAAACAAACTCGCTGGTGGTAAAGGCGCCTCAAAATTTGATTGATGAGATCTCTGAACTCGTCACCCAGTTGGACGAAACCTCCGCCACAAACCGGGCTCGAGGAGTCACCCTGATTCCGCTCAAGAAGACGAATTCCCGCCGGGTCATGCAGGTCCTGAACGATGTTCTGGATCAGTAATCCGGCGGTCTGAATTGCCTGTATCCGGCCAATTCTCCAATCTTTCCCACGGTCGAGCAAAATCTTTTTATTTTGCGCCAATCCCGCAAACATCCGAGTCAATTGCCAAAAATACTGGCTTCTCAGGAGTCTGAACCTGAGAATGTCGGTGAGGAATCCAAGGAGATGAGTTGAAAGGTCCCGCGTCAGACAACAATCTTGATGCCGCTAGAAAGCTCACCTAAAGTTCCCACCATAAATGCTGATCGCCCAATGACTTGAGCACAGCATCCCGCCGAATTCCCTCCCGCCGAAATCCAACCTACCCTCGGCACCATTCGGAAAATCCCATGAGCACGATTCTGAAACGCCCGTTGGCGCACCGAGACACTCCGCGCCGTTTGACGGCCGAAGAACTCGACCACGTCCAGAGGTTGTTCACCACCGATGGACTTTCCGCTGTCACCAGCGAATTTGGGTTTTCGACCGATCTGCAGGCCCTGCAGTCGATCGCTCATTCCCTGGGAATGACGGTTGTGGATCTGTCGAAAGTGACCGTCGATCGATCGATCCTCGAAGGCTTTCCGGTTCGACTGATTCATCGTCAC
>CANHVD010000347.1 GCA_947463775.1 Planctomycetaceae bacterium
AGAAAGCGGCTCCAGAAAAACAGCGAGAAGAACACTGTGGCGAGGATGGCAAAGAATCCTGTTGGCAGATGAAGTTCGATATAGACGCAGATGATACCCAGTGTGATCAGCAGAAATCCGCCAACGCCGGAATTCAGCACGGCAATCAGCGTATCGACCCAGGTACTGGCCACTGGCGTTAAGTTGGCTTTCTCTGAAATGCTTAGGCGACTTCGCAATTCATCTTCATCATGGCATGGCGCGTCCGCCAGTTGCAGTTCATGAGCACGCTGACCATGGACTGTCAGCAGAATTCCCTTGCGAGATTCCGGAACCATCGGCCCTTGAATCCATTCCTCATTGGCCGCCTGAATTTCAACCTCGGACATATAGGTAACTCGACCATCGGCCTTGTTGGTTACCTGAAAAACCTCAAGATCTTTATCGATCATCGCCTGAAGCAATGCGGTCGGTCGATTTTTTCGTTTGGCAAGTATCGCCGCGAACTGCAGGAATGGACTGACGATTTTTTCTGGCGCGCGTTCGAATTGTCCGCCCGGTTCAGTGAGTGTGATCACACCGATATCTCCAATCTGAGCATCCGGGTGCATCAGAATCTTATCGCATCCAAAAGCAATCAACGCGCCGCCACTCCATGCCCCTTTAGGGATCCATGCGACGGTGGTGATCTTTGTTGAATCGAGTTCCGAAAGCGTCAGAGCCAGATGTTCGGCGACGTCCTTATCTCCTCCTGGAGAATCAATCTTCAGGACCAATACATTGCAGCCATCGGCTACCGCGTTGCGGACTTCCCGCTGCACAAACTCCCCGAGGACGCGATCGATCACACCATTAACGGCGATCACTCGCGGAACAACATCCGCTTTGTTGCGCAATGGTTCGCGCATGGATTCCAGAGGCAGTTCAAAGGCGGCCGCCACTTCAGCTCGATTCTTCGCGGTTCGCAGAACGAGAAAGCCGGCCTTCTCTGAGTCCAGTCCGAGAAAGTTTCCCGGTGAGCCCGCTTCTTTGATGGTTTCGGTTTTTGAAATCACCACATTCTGATTCTGGAGCACCATCAGTTCCGCGGGCGTCAGGAACCTTTGTTCAACGACGTTCGGAGATGTCTCCAGGGAAACTCTCAGCAACGCTTCGGACGGATTCATCATCGCCTGAGCAACGCCGCGGGATAGACGACTGTTGCGACGGCGATCAACGAGACTCATGACGAAGCTTTGATCTTCTGTCGAAACCGCTTCACCTCGCCCGATGTCTCCCAACGTGGCATCAGGATGCATCACGATATCGTGGCAGGCCAACGCAAGGATCGCGCGAGTGCCGTCGACGGAACGAGGTACCCAGGCAATCGTCCTGACGCGGCTGACGTCAGACGATGTCAGAAAGCGAACAGCGTCGCTCACATGTCCGAATCCGGCGGTTCCAGGTTCAATCTCCAGGACCAGAAGAGCGTCTCGATTTTCGCGAGTTGCCTGAGCCTGCAGGTCTGTGGCAAGATTCGTCAGCTCACTGACCATTTGGTCGTTGAGCGGACTTGTTACTGTCAGAAATTGCCCGATTGGTTTTTGTGCGGCTTTCGGTTCGGACTTCTCCTGAGCACTGGCCATGCCGGCAAATAGACTCAGACCTGCCAGCAGCAACGCAGCCAGAGGAATGTGTCTCATTTGTAATGACTCCACGGAAATTGCTCTAAGGTTGCTGAAGTGAAACATGCGTCGGATTGTAGCAGTTGTCGTCCGACATGGCCAAAATCCACGGGTCATTCGTCGTCCGCTCGATAACCCTGGCCTTTGTTTGGGCTCAAACGTGGACATTCTCACTGTGGATGACAGGAAACGTCAATTGCGGAAAGAATTGCGATTTCTGTTGACGAACAGAAGTTTGAACGGATCGCCGTAGAGTCGAATGAAACCGTGAAGTGGGTGCTACGAACGGCAATCAAGACAATGGTAAACAGAGAAGGCAGGTCGTGTTCGGCCTCTGTCTTCATGTGTTCTCTTTTGGCACCGTCTCCCGCAGATTGCCGTCATGCGATCAGAATGGCACGCTGGCGGCGAGGGAAATAGCAGCGATAAGAATGCGGAGACATTCAATCCGGAATCAGCAAGTCTGAATCACGGAGGAATCGCACGTCGCTCTTGCTGGCGTCGTCATTAGGCTTTTGACTCATTCGCATATTTTCGTCGTTCAACCCGCCATCATCGATTAGGGGAATCATTTCTGTTGGCTGGATGGGCGAAATCTTTCCGGGCAACGGACTATCTGGACCGAGATGCACTCGGTAGCTGATTCCTGACAGCGACAATTGATCGCCCGGAAGCAAAGCTCCGCGGACGACTCGTTGACCGTTGACGCGAGTTCCGTTGGTGCTCCCCAGGTCTCGCAGGTACAGCAGTCCATCCGTTTTGACGAGAATACAATGCTGCTTGGAGACGTTTGTATGTTCAATGACAAGGTCGCACAGCTTTGAACTGCGACCCACGACCGTAATGGCGCGAGTCAGTGTGATTGGTGCTCCACCCTGTTTTGGGATCAGTTGTGCCAGCATAAAATTTAGTCCCCGTCCGGGATTCTCCACCACATTAAATTCAGTGTACACAGAGAGTCCAGTTGCAACCGGCTCCTGATTATGCGGTTGAATGTTCCTAAAACAAGGCTTTCCGCAGCTATGGGCATGTTTTTGCCCCGATGAGTGCCAGAGGACGCAATCTTTCGTTTCTTTGCGTGACTGGTAGCCTTTACCAAATCGGGGCAACCCTGTTGCCGGGTACAGGCTGGATTCATATGCGCGGGAATTGCAGTGTGCCGCCAAAATTCTTCCGCGCGGATTTTGAGATGGTGTAGATTCAATCAAAGGGTCGCGGATGTCGAAGCGACGCATAAGAATCGGTTGATTTGGAGTCCGAGATGTTTAAGAAGTTGATGCTGTGTGTAATGGCCGTTGCGTTTGTCCTGACTGCTGCAGAAGTCGGCCAGGCCGGAAACAAGTGCGATACTTGCTGCGATACTCCGAAGTGCAAGCTCCCTAAGCTTTCATTGCCAAAGCTGAAGATGCCGAAGTTGAAGCTTCCAAAGCTGAACTGCCTGAAGCCAAAATGTGATTCTTGCGAACCAAAGTGCTGCGAGCCAGCATGTGCCGCACCAGCATGCGAAACCCCAGCTTGCGGAACACCGGCTTGTGGTACGCCTGCCTGCGGAGAATCGGGCGCTGCTTGTGCAGCAGCCAGCACGACTCCTGCACCGGCTGCAGCGGCTCCTGCACCAGCCGAAGCAGCACCTGCTGCTCCATCGCCATCTGCTGCTGACGCTCAAAAATAGTCCGATAATTTTGGTCTGAAACTACTAAGAAGCTCGATCGTTTTTCGCGATCGAGCTTTTTTCGTTACAATGCGGCGGCAAAGCTCTTGAGATTTTCGTCTTGCACAACTTTAGTCAGGATCAGACCGTGGCTGAAACGGGTTTTTCCTGTCCGCAGACTCGCGAACAGGTGATCAATATGTACTTTCTGGAACATCGTGCGAAACTGCTGGACGTCGCCGCATTTCTCGATCGTCTGGACCGCGCTCGTCCAACCGCATCAAACGTGGACTTTCGTGAAGCCGCTCTGAACGAAGCCGTGCGAATTCTCGTCGATGGTCAGCCTCAACGAGCCAAACGGATTCTTGATCTGCTGAGTGACTCAACAACCGAGATTCCTCAGTCAGCACACGGGATGAAGGGTGCATCGGGAGCAGTTCGAGGAAACTCCGGAGGTGCATCGTGAAGTATATCGATCCACATGTTCACATGGTGTCCCGCACAACCGATGACTATCAGCGCATGGCGCTGGCCGGATGCATCGCGATCACGGAACCCGCGTTCTGGGCTGGTTTTGATCGTTCATCGGCACAGGGTTTTTTCGACTACTACCGACAACTGACCGAATACGAACCGCGCCGCGCCGCGTTGTTTGGCATTCAGCATTTTACGTGGCTGTGCATCAATCCTAAGGAAGCCGATGATCCCGGATTTGCGCGGGAAGTTATCGCTTTGATACCGGACTTCCTGAAGTGCGACAACGTGCTGGGAATCGGTGAGATCGGTCTGAATAAGAACACAAAGAATGAAAAGATCATTCTGGAAGAGCAGATCGCACTGGCTGAAAAGTACAATCAGTTGGTTCTTGTTCACACGCCTCATCTTGAGGACAAACGCAAAGGCACTCGATTGATCATGGATGCGTTGAGCGCCAGCAAGATCGATCCGGGGCGAATTCTGATCGACCATGTCGAAGAGCATACTGTCGCGGAAGTGCTGGACCGAGGATTCTGGGCCGGGATGACATTGTACCCGGATACCAAGATGACGCCTCAGCGAGCCACAGATGTGATCGAGATGTACGGTTCGGAACGGATCTGGATGAACTCCGCGGGTGACTGGGGTTGCAGCGACCCGCTTGCTGTTCCGAAGGCCCGCATTGAAATGTCTCGACGTGGGCACCACATGAGTCTTATCGACAAAGTGACTCTTGATAATCCGCGGACGTTTCTTAGCCAATCAGAGAAGTTTGTGCTGAAGGCCGAGTGAACTCGGTTGAGCGACAGATGCCGCATGGTTTGCTTTGCATCAAATGTGCAGGGATTAAGCCACTGTCTGGCTGCCTCTGTTGATCTAATCACCAGAGGTTCCCTGTCATGAACTGCGGACGATGTGAGAATGATTGTGCGTTTGTTGTGACCATGGCCAAGCGGCCATGACCGTTCTTGAGGAAAAGGCTGGCTAATCACGTTCCTCTGCAGCATCAAACGGAATCGCGTTTCCTAACGCACAGGAATGTTCAAGAATAATTTCTGATGGCCAAAGTGCCGGGGTTTCTTTTTCTCATACGTTGCTTTCGGGCTGTTATCGAATGTCCACTCAGCAGTTCACAATCACCTCAGAAACTGCGGGTGCCGTTTTAGGCGCTTTAAGAAAGCATGTGGAGAATCTGCCCTGGTCTGCTGCTCGAAAGCACATGGAGGGCCGCAGGATTTCAGTCAATGGAATTCTGTGCGTGGATGAGGGGCGAAGAGTTGTTGCGGGGGATGTGATCGAACTTCGCCACCAGCCGTTGCCTCCTCCACCACGGGACGATGACGTTCGAATTCTGCATCTCGATGAACATCTTGTGGTCGTGGACAAGCCCGCCGGAATGTTATCTCTGCGACATCCCGGCGACGTCAAGTGGCGACAGGAAAGAAAAGATCTTCAGCCGTCGCTGGAGGAGTGTTTGCATCGCCTGATTCCGCGTCGGCGAATCGCGAGTTCTCCGCAGAGCAATCATGAGTTATTGGCGGTCCACAGAATCGATCGAGAAACCAGTGGCATTTTGGTCTTCGCACGCACAGAGACGGCTCAGCAGGGGCTGATCGACCAATTTGCCACGCATTCTGCAGTGCGAAAATATCTGTGTGTGATCCCGGGAAAGCTGCCTGCACAAACGATTGAGTCGTATCAGATTCGGGATCGTGGCGATGGTTTACGGGGCAGTTCAGATCGACCGGCGGACGGGCAAAGAATGGTGACGCATATTCGTTCTTTGCGTCAGTTGGGCGAGTATTCTGAACTGGAATGTCGTCTGGAAACAGGGCGAACGAATCAGATCAGAATCCATCTGGCCGAAAAGAGTCATCCAATTTGCGGTGACGTCAAGTATCGAGGTCCTTTGGGGCAGCCTCCCGTTGCGGATCTTAGTCAGGCTCCGCGATTAGCGTTGCACGCGACTCAACTGGGTTTTATTCATCCGGTGACTCAGGAAGTTCATGATTATCAGTTACCCTGGCCAAAAGATATTCAGGGTTTGATTCGTCGTCTTTCCACCGTACGCGTGGAGGGCCCGGAGTCATCGAGGGTCAAAGGACGGAAGAGTCAGCGGTAATCCCAACGTTATTCAGAGACTGCTCCTCGAAGTCGATTGTAGAGCGAATCCCAGCCCGTAATCGTAACGCTGGACTGCCATGTGTCTCCGCGACGAAATGATTCAAGTTCAGAATTCATCGATTCCGGAGCGACCACTTCGATCGACCGTTGCGTTCCTGTAATCTGCCCGATGACTGTCTTCCCATTGGAAAAGTCCGGAGCAGCATCCGTCATCCCGAAAGATGTACTGATGCGATCAACAACGACCGCGATGTCATAGACTTCATCAGCCGCCGCTTCGAGAATGAGGTTACGTTGTGAGCTGTTTCGTCCGGCTGACTCGAGCAGGGAAAGTAGTTCTTCGATGGACTCCGGCGGTGTGTTCTCTGAAGGCACTGACAAGTGTTCTGCAGGTGGAAGTGCCGGAGGACTCATGCCCTGCCCTGCTATCGTTTTGGGAGTCACAGCAACCGTTGGCGAGAATGCCGGAACCTGCTCAAAAGGCAAAGTCGCAGATGCCGAAAAGACCGTTGA
>CANHVD010000348.1 GCA_947463775.1 Planctomycetaceae bacterium
ATCATGATTTCGAATGCTGTTGGGGTCAAGCAATATGTGCAGTTGGTGGGGCGAGGCCTGATCGGGATTCGAGCGGAAGACGGGAAACAGCTTTGGAGCTATAACCGAGTTGCCAACGGCGTGGCCAATATTCCAACTCCAATCATTGATGGAAATCTGGTCTTTGCGTCAACGAGCTACAAGACCGGGGCTGCTCTTGTGGAGTTGAAGAAGGATGGTGACGGAGTCGTTGCTGAAGAGAAATATTTTCTGGAAGGCCAGGTCTTCAACAATCATCATGGCGGAATGATTTTATTGGACGGGCATATCTATGCCGGGCATCAGCAGAATGAAGGATTTCCGACCTGCGTCAATCTCCTGACGGGAGAGATCGTCTGGGGCGGAAAACTTCGTGGCGCTGGTAAGGGCTCAGCAGCGGTGCTGTTTATTGATGGCCATCTGATCTTCCGTTATCAGGACGGCACCGTCGCGCTGATTGAAGCTGTGCCAACGGGATATAACCTGAAGGGCTCATTCGCGCCCGACTACCAGAAAGGTGCGAGTTGGTCTCATCCGGTTGTCGTTAATGGCAAGCTGTACCTGCGGGAACAGGACAAATTGATGTGCTACCAGGTCGGGAAATAGTTCTGGTAAACTGGCAGCATCGCGGAGACATTCGTCTTGAGCAGCAGCAGCGATGCAGAAAGATCAATGCAAGAAACCCCGCGGAAGCCATCTCCTCGGGGTTTCCTTTTGTTGGTCTACTAATTTACGTCTTTACCTGTCAGTTGCTTTTCCACAGAGTCGGCTCGTGACCCGAGTTCGATGGCACTGCGGCGGATATCTTCGCCGCTGACAGTCGCTCTTGAATAGGTGTCGACCATCACAAAGTATGGGCGACCACCGATGTCGCGGATTGAGATGCCGCCGTGATGCATCAGTGCGTTGAGTCGGAGAGCGTCCTCATAAAAATCCGCTCGAGCTTCGCAGCAAATGCTGAAGATCATCAGAAGGCGGTCGCCCGCTGAGTGCTCACTATTTTCTATGTAGACAGTCTGAGCCCGTTCGTCGCGGAGAGTGAGATGGACTTTGAAGCCATCGTCGCCGTCGGGCTCCCACTGAATATTGGGAAGTCCATTGAACGCATCGTAGATAAGATTATCGAGATCACGCGTCGAGCCCAGTACCGCCTGCAGCAACTGGGAAGTGGCCGCTGCGTCACGAGGACGGCTTTTAGGATCTCTGTTCAGCATCAGTGAAACGCACTCCGCGATGTCCAGCGGAATGTCTTCGTTGATTCGACGAACACTGGTGTACCGAGCCGTCAGGATGGCTTTCATCAGCGTATTTACAGAGTCCCCTTCGAACGGGAATTTTCCGGTCAGCATCAGGTAATAGCAGACGCCCAGGGCATACACATCGCTTTGAGTTGTTGCCGAGTCACCTTCGAACAGTTCCGGCGCCATGAAATAGGGAGTGCCGGCAAGATTGGTATTGGGCAGATCATTCCCCAGGACTCGCTTGGCAAGACCGAAGTCTACGATCTTCGGAACGCCGCCTGGTGTCACCAAAACATTGTCAGGTTTAAGATCGCGGTGAACAATTCCAAGGCGATGCGCCATCGCGAGTCCGCTCGCAATACCAACGGCCATCGCAGTCGAACGGATTGGTCCGATCGCTCCTCCTTCGTCAATTTCGCATTGCAGTGAATGGCCCGGGACGTATTCCATTTCAAGGAAGTGATAGTCTCCTGTTCGACCGATCGCGTGCGTTGTCACGACATTCGGATGAACCATCGCCGCCGCCGCCCGGCCTTCGTTCTCGAATCGCTCCACATAATCGACTTCTCGAGAGACCTTACGCGGAGACAATAGCTTCAGTGCACACAGACGCTGCAGGCTTGTATTCCGCGCGAGGTAGACGACCCCCATGCCGCCGCGTCCCAGAAGTTTCTGGCACTGATAAATGTCCAGAACCTGTCCCGGCAGCAGTAGTTGGTCAAGTTCCATTTCAAGGGAAGCGGGAGCTGACTCGACGGCACCAGCATTCAGCAGCAAAGTGTCTTTTTGCCAAATATTCTCCTGTGCGGTGAGTTTCATTCCGCAGCGAGGGCATGCGGCGAGACTACCGGAGAAAAGTTGGTTGCAGGCGGTGCAGTACAAGTTAGCCAAGTCATCGTTCCGTTATGAATCAGGGGAATACCGGACCACCTTGAAGCCAAGTGGGCTGACCGACAGTTACTACCCAAAAACCAGGCAAATTCGCCTTGAGACGCCGATCATAACAAATAGGGCTTAAAAGATGCGACTTTGAAGCCGGACTGTCAGAGTTCCGGCGACCATTCAACTGACGCTCCCGAGTCACTGGACAGAAATTCCCCGATTTCACGTGCGGCAGATTGTCGCAGCCTCGGCTATGCTGTGAAATAGATGGTGTTTCAGCAACGCGGTTCGAGCGAAGCCGAAAAGTCTTTGAGGATGGCAGCTCAGGGCGGGCTGTATTCCCATCTATGTGAATTCATTCGGGGTTACATCAGCATTCCTGCTATTCATGTGAATTGCCTCAGATGTTGAGTCCAGGAGTTTGGAAATGAAGTGTCGTTTAGTCTGTCAGTGTTGTCTGATCGCGTTGTGTTTTCTGAGTTCGGCCGCTTTCGGCGCTGATCGAGCATCGAATGACAGCCTGTTGAATAATGTTTTGAGCGTCTGGAGGGCCGGAGATTACGCTTCAGCCGAGAAAATGCTCAGCGACATCATCGAGAATGGAACAGATGATCCTCGCCCGTTGTATTTTCGTGGAATTCTTGCGGAGCAGATGGGCCATGATGGTACGGCCGACCTAAAGGCTGCTGCGAAGCTGGAAGCGGAAACCAGCACGGCCTCGCTTGTGAATCGTTCGATCGAGCGAACTCAGGGGCCGCTACGTGTTCGGATCGATCGTTATCGTCTGGCGGCTCGAAATGCCCTGAAGGCTGATCCTGAAAACGAGCGACTGAAGTTGGTTTATCGTGATGCTCTCGAAGCACGGCGACGGGGAGATTCCGCGACTGCCATTCAGCTCCTGAAAGAAGCGGCGGCCGGTGGTTCCGATCCGCGATATTTTTATATGCTGGGCGTGGCTCTGGCAGAAGCCGGAGAGAATGAAGAAGCCAGGGAGTTCTTCGTTGAAGGTTTGAAACATGAACAGACTCCTCATCATTCTCAGTTGGTCCGCGAAGCGTTGTCCGGTGTTCAGGGAGATATTCGTCGGATAATTGAAGAGCAGACTTCGATCGAGATTGGTGGCCGGCAGATTACTCGTCAGACAAATGTTCGCGAGATTCAACGGCGATCTTTGATGACTCAGGATCAGCTGTTGGCAGATGCCAGTGCAGCCACGGAAATGGCTGCGGCTCGTGAAGAGGCGGAAGACGCAGCTCGTCGTAAGGCAGCCGCTGATAAAATTCTGGCAGAGAACAAAGCTCGCGATGCCGTTGCTGAAAGAATGAAAGAAAATGCGGTCGCGGCCACGGAGAAACCTGCTGCACCAAACAAAACAGAGATGCCTGAAGAGCCAGCGGTTGCCGCCACAGAGCCAATGCCTGCTGATCCGAATGCACCCGTCAACCCATTTCTGACCGGCGGTGCCGGAGTCGGGGCTGCGATGGCTCCGAAGTCCAGTGTTACGGCTGGCCCGATTGATATGTCCTATCTGCCGGTTGCGACAGAATACTTAATGTATGTTCGGCCCGGCGATCTGCTGGAGAGTGGATTTGCGAAACCGCTGACAGATATGCCTCAGTTTCAGCAAGCAATGACGGAAATGTCCGCTCAGACAGGATTCGTTCCTGGTGATATCGACTCAGTCACGATAGGAATGGGTAATCTGATTGCCACCATGATTCCCTTAATCGGTCAGGGGATGGCAGGAGGACCGCCGGATCCAGCCGCAATCTCGAAGCAGCTAATGGGCGGTGAAAATGCCATGATCGTTGTTCGAACGAACAAGGATATTGATATCGCAGCTCTCATGACACAGGGGAATGCGACTGAATCGACCCACGACGGCAAGGCCTATTATTTGCTGCCAAATCCGGATCCAAATGCTCCTGTCATGGCTCTGCATGCGGTTGATTCAAAGATGTTCCTGATGGCATCCGAGCCTGGCCTGAAAGCCGCCATCACGAACGGTCCCGGTACAGCGGCGAATGAGCAGTTTGCGTTTGTATCCAGAAGCAGCCACCTTGTTCAGGCGTTCTCCAGTCCGCTGCTGGCTGGCATGAGTGCTGGAATTCCTGATCCTCCGCCAAACGTGCCGCCACAGGTTGCACAACTGGTGGGTGCAATTAAAGGTCGGATCTCAGGTGGTGCGATTGTTATGGACGCCGGCAGTGATCTGGCTCTGAATATAAAGTTGAATCTGACGGAAGAGAGTGCTGCCGATGAAGCCAATCAGGCTCTGACTGGACTCGTGATGATGGGCAAGCAGATGGCTCCGTTGGCCTTGGGACAGGCACCTCCGCCGCTGCAGCCATCGCTTGGTCAGGCTGTTAATAGTCTTGCATCGACCTCTGCTGATTCGTCAGTGGCTGTGAGCATTACGATTCCCGGATCAATCGTGCAGGTCCTCAAGGATAATCCCGGGTTATTAGGGCCACCAGCTGGAGGTCCTCCGTCCGGGGACGAAATTCGCTAGGACAGCAGGCTGAAACGAATTGCATCTGCGAGTTCATCTGTTGCAGTATCATGAGCACGCAAGGTGGCACACTCCGCGATGTCCCAGTGAAGTCCGGGATATTCCACGGAGTGTGCCTGCTCTTCTTTTTCGATGTTCAGCCTAGACGTCTGTCACCATCGCCGCATGACGAAATGCGAGCACAGGATCGCTCCATGTCGGAATGAATTCCTGAGCCACGAAACCGGTGTAGCCTGTGGCGATGATGGCTCGGAGAACCGCGGGGTAGTTGATTTCCTGCTTGTCATCCAGTTCGCGCCGGCCCGGGTTACCGGCAGTGTGGTAATGTCCAATGAGTGGATGGTACATCTGGATGCGACGAATCACGTCGCCATGCATAATCTGGACGTGATAGACATCGAACAGCAGCTTGAAGTAAGGCGAATCCATTCGCTTCACAAGTTCGATGCAACGCTCGACGTTGTCGCCAAAGTATCCCGGATGTCCCTTCATCGGGTGAGAGCTGTCGCGAGTATTCAGATGCTCCAGAACCAGCGTAATTTTTTTTGATTCCGCATACTCAATCACCTGCTTCCAGCAGTCGATGCAGTTCTGCTCAGCCGTTTTGTTATCCATGCCATCGACACGCATTCCCGTGAAAGTGATCACGCTGGGACTTTCAAACTCAGCGGCAATGTCGATGGATTTTTTTAGCTTCTCAATGCACTCCTGATGATTGGCCGGGTCGACCGGCCCTTTGGCAAATCCATGGCTGCTGACGAGTGCGATCTTCAGGCCTTTCGCCCTGGCTTCCGGGTAAAACTTCGGGTCGACTCCCTCGATAGCTTCAACTCCAACGTCGACACAATGCTGGATCAATTCCGGTACCGGCATTGGGTTGAAGCACCAGCCCATGACGGACTGATGAATTCTCTTCCTGGTGATTCGAAAGTCCGCCGGAACCTCGGGCAAAGATGAGCCGGCCGCTTGTGATGGGCGGACTGCGAAGCTCGGTGTTCCTGACAGCAACGTGACCGATGCGGCTGTTGCCGAAGCCAATACGTTGCGGCGTGTCCATTTTTCCGGGGCAAATTCTGACACATCTGACATAGGTCACGAATTCCATCTGTTGAGGATGCAGGACTGTGGATTGAAGCGGGCGAGCCATCAGTGGCGGAAGCATGCAGGCTTCGGACCGTCATGTCAATTCGATGGCTGTTCTGGCGTTGATCAAGGGGGCCGTCGCGGATTTCGGTAGGTCCTGCCTGCCGGGCAGGACTTCGCGGCTTGCCGCGATCTCCGTGCATGTGAACCGTCAGTATCGGCTTGCCGTCTCATTGGCACGTCGCACAAGGTTCGCCTGCGGCGAAAGTCCTTTTCGGCAGACTCATCTATACCCACATCTTTTCAGGGACTCACTCGTATCCAGAGAGCTTTCTGGCACTAATGTGGTCTCGGCTTTAACGCAACGGGGGAGTAGGACGGTAACAATCCGCCCCATCCGGCTTCACGCCGGTGGACCGTTGGTTTGACGACTCGAAGACCAAACCTTGGCACCATCGGCGTAAAGCCGATGGGGGCCGTGTTCTGCATTGAGTTCGCTTGTAGTTGCCAAACCGGGGCTCCGCCGACGCAGGGTCGGTGGCGATCAAATCAACAGACGCCACCGGCATTGGATTTGTCGACCCTCCGGGCCTGAGAATGCCCAACGTCAAAAAGCGACAGCGAGGCATCGAGATGTTGTGTAGCATCCCTCACTGACGTTTCGGGTTGGG
>CANHVD010000349.1 GCA_947463775.1 Planctomycetaceae bacterium
ACAATGTTATCGAAACGCAGCAGCACCTGACTCTCGCCACCATCGTTGTCAGCATCCGCAGAAGCGTTGCCGTTGCCATCCAGAATCGTGGTCGGAGCTAACGCCCAGATTTCGGAATCGATTGTCCCGGAATATCCATCGACGCCGTTGCGAAACAACGCTGTCACGATGGCGTTGCCCGCCGATTTCTCAGTCCCCAGCGTCAGACTCAGGCCGGAAATCAGGATGAAACCGCCCACAAGAACACTACGAATCATCATGCGTCTCCTTCGTTTCACATGAGCAACGCGCGCACCGCGAGCGCAGAACGAGAATGGTGATTTCAAAAGTACGCGACTGAAAAGGCGAGCGTCAGGGCGTCAGCCCTCCGAGGAGATCGCGGGGCACTCGGAGGGCTCACGCCCTGCCGCTCGCCAACGCTTCTACTTCAAGGCCTCAGACGCCTTCTTCACAGGTGCAGCAAGAACAGGTGGGCGAAGTCGTTCCGGAGTACCTGGGACTTCTTCCGTCAACAGGTTTTTAGCACCCGATTGTTTAGTGAGTGTGAACGCGTCGTATAATTCTCCAGTCACAGTGAAAGCTTCGAAGTGAAGCTTATCAGCATCGACGTGAATGATTTGATACAACTGAGTGTCTTCGGCATGTCGAGTCATGAACGGGTGTCGCTGCAGGTTGTACATCTTGGGTCCGCTCACCGAGACCACATAAACTGTCCCGGAATAGATATCAGCCGCATTCACGCCGGTCGTCAGATTGACATGCCCCATCGGCGTATCAAGTCCCGTTCGACCATAAGTATGGTCGTGCCCCTGTAGCACAAGGTCGACACGGTGCTTGTCCAGCACTGGTTTCCAGATGGCTCGAAGGCCTGCGTTGTCACGATCCTTGCCGGTGGAGAACAGGGGATGATGGAATGAACAGACAACCCATTTCTCTTTGTTCTCGGTCAATACCTTGTCCAGCCATTCGGCTTGCTCCATTGGCTTTTCGTTGCTGTTCATCGCGACGATACGAACACCCTGATAGACCAATGTAAAGCAAGCTTCTTCCTGGCCAGTGGGGCCATCTTCCGGAAGGGCAAACTGGGGCCGCCAGTGGTGAGACAGGCGACGAGTTAATGCGTCCACTTTGGCCATTTCATGGTTGCCGGGAACCGGAATACTGGGAATCATCCCATTCATCCATCCGCCCGCTTCAAACCACTCCTGCCATTCAACATCCGACTCCGCGTTGTTAATCAGATCTCCCGCATGAATCATGAACTTCGCCTTCGGAGCATCACGATAGGCCTCACGGATAACTCGTGACCATTTCGAACGAAGATCGTTTTGTGCATCGCCGAAGTAGATGAAAGAGAAAGGCTCAGCGTCTGTGCTGGCCGTGGTGAACTGAAACCACTCGCTCCAGTTAACACCATCGCCAACTCGATAGGCGTACTTTGTCTTCGGCGTGAGTCCTTCGAACTTCACGGTGTGGAAATGAGCTGTATTCAGATCTGTAGTCAGGGGCTGGCTGACGGCAACCAGCTGTTTGCTCTGCGATTCCAGGTTTGGCCCCGCGTTGGCAATCGTAATTTCTGCCAGTCCCCGAGTCACTACGGTGGACGTCCGCCACGTGACAGCCTGAGAAGTTGTGGGATCAGAAGCCCAGGTCAGGACGATGCGGTCGGGAAGAATGCCCGGCCGAGCGAACTCCGCGGGTTCTACTTTCGGCACCAGTTTGATCACATCCGGAGTGGCATCCTGTGCAGAGACAGATATCGCTGTCAGCGGCAGAATCGCTGAACACGCCAGCAGGCATCGCAATTTGAGTTTAACTCTGTAGAACATAGTGGCATCCAGTTACTGATGGTTCGCTGAGATCTGAGTTTGAGGATTCAAGAAGGGAAGATTAGGCAGATCGAGATGATTTTCCCAATCGTTCAACGGAACGGTCCACGGGACCTTCCGCAGAGGTTCATACAACGGAACAATCCATGAGCGATGAAAGGCGAAGCGGGGTTGAGCCGCCAGATCGATTGTCGGATCAATCAACAACTGAGGTTTGCGACCATTCAGGGACGCCAACACCAAAGCTCGCACTTCCATCCGTTTTCCTGTTCGCCTCAGTGATTCCCCGGCCAGACCATGAGCCAGATCAAGAATCATCTCCGGATCTTTGGCAAACTTGACCTGTTGTTCGGGATTCAGGAATTTTCGAATGTCTGCTTGTTGAGTCATTCCGGTCTCTGTGTCTGTTAGGTAATACCGCAGCCCGACGGTCTTGCCGCGAAGCATCATTCGCCACGAGAAATAGTGTCCTTGCTCGGTCCAGCCGGTGTTTCCGTTGTATGTCCAATGACGCAAAGGCCAGAGGAGATGAAATACACAGTAGGCCAGCATCCCAATCGTCGCGGGTCTTGAGAGAATAAGTCCGCGCCCCTGCTCTGGCTCGACGGAATCAGTCTTCTTTCGGGCAGAGTAAAACCAACACAGGCAACGATCGGGCCAATCCGGGGCGAAGAATACGGTCGTGGCCGCGATCATCAGCCATGGGAACACATGAATCCTGAACATCAGGCTGTTCGAAAGATGGAATGTCACAGTCAGTATGAATGCCACAACTCGGGTTCTTCGCCATACGATCGCGGGAACGATCAGAAGATCAAAGAATAGTCCGCCCCATGTGAAGGCGAATGCAGCAGCACCATCATTGAACCAGTTCGGAACTGTGTTCGACCAGCCCTGAATTCTGAGTACGTTCCTCATCGGTTCAGTACTCAACCAGTCGCCATCGATCTTGGCAATACCTCCATACACATAAGGCAAGGCAATATGAAACTGCAGCAACAACAGGCACCATCGCGGAATGAATCCTGACGCTGTCACAGTGCCATTCAGAACATCCATGGAAAACAGTCGATTCGCAGGCAGAATCGTCATCAGCCAACTCAGAAGGACGATCAGATAATAGTGGTTCTGGTAGTTGGTTCGATCAATCAGAAAGAAGTGAGTAAATCCAAGTGCGAAAACGATGGAGGCAATTCGATACATCGCCCCGGCGGCAATCATGATGCCTGCCACCATCATCACGACGAACTGAACGACCATCCCGTAGCCGGGCCACGGCTGAACCCACGAGAACCCCGTATACGTAAAGTGAAACATATCCGGCGCGCACAACAAGCGAACTCGATCTGTTCGCAGATAGTCAAATCCCCAGGCCGCCATCATTAATCCGAAGCAAACCCTGATGAATACAAGGCTGCTCGCTGACACCTGTAGCGAGAGGAATCTGCGAAAGGCCTGCCAGCTACTTTGCCGATCAACGAACGTCCGTTCTATTGAACATGATAACAGTGATGGACTTTCCACCGGCATTGCCTCTGCCACAGAACCAGATCTACACACTCATCCGCCGTGAAACTCCAAAGAAGACTGACGATCTACTTCAACTCTTCGTCATCATCATCATCAAATGGGTTTTTCTGAACCGGTGTGGTTCTTTTGGGCAACTTAATCTCAAACTCATTGTCAGCTTCAGCCTTGATTTCCACTTCCATCAAATCACGAGTCTCGTCGCCAACACAAGGGCATGGATACTTGCTGCTCGTTGTGACTCGAACAACGTGGACGCCCACAACGGCTCCGTCCTGATCGTCGTATGTGGATAAGACAAAGCGTCCATTTTCATCCGTCCACGAGAAGCCAGGCTTCCCCACTTCAGCTGATTTCCCCGTCATCTTCGGAGCAAAGAAAACTTGTGCCTCGCGTACGGGTTGCCCTTGACAAGTGACTGTTCCTGACACTGAAGCACAGGGGAACTCTTTGATCCCATCGGAGCATCCAGCCGAAGCCATTGCGAACACGAGACTGGTTAATAGAGCGATTTTGTTCATCGTGCATCCTGAAGCAAGGTAAGACATTCTGAGGTTCCTCGGCGGAAGACAGAAGTTCGTCGTCTCCGGTGACAAAACATTTCCTGCCGGGACTCGAAGAGAACAATGCTGGTCACAACGCTCTTTCCCGTTTCACTGGGAAAGAGCAGTCACTAAATGGTTATGTCAATGAGAAGCATCGCAGAGGCGGTCAGAACTCTCCGACAATACCACCATCTCGTTTGTCATGCAGATAGTCATACGTAACCACATCAATGTTCTCGCTGATGAAGCGTACAGACCCGTCACCCATGCCAAACTGAGCTCCACCAACGTGGTAGCTGAATGCGTTGTCATCATTGATGGCTAGTGCCATCTTGTTGAATCCCACTCGTCCATTGATCACGCTGTTGTATCGTCCGTTGATTCGAATCGCCTCGTCGCTTTGATTTCCCGAGCCAATCCAGATTGGCCAATCCTGAAACATCGTGGGGGCAACTGTCGCTCGGCTCGCAGCAGAGACGTTGGTGCTGCAGTAGGATGATTCCCCCACCATAATCGTATTACTAAGTCCGTCAGTGACATCACGGAACCGAACGCCACCGCCTTCACAGGCCTTGTGCATCATGCCAAAATCGCCGGAATTAGAACCACCGGCCGCCTTGTAACTTGATGTCGCGTATCCGACTGCCTCTGGGTTCCGGGCTGGAATCGCACCACCACCGGGCGAGCCAGGAACAGTCCATGTGGCCGGCACAATGGTCGGCATCGCAGACGAAGGGCAAAGAAAGCCCGGTACGATAGTGTCGCCACCAGGAATGATCGTGGCCCCGGGGTAAAACTGCGCAATCCTTGCGGCATTAAAGATCCCGGGCTGTCCCTGCGGATTGATCCTCTGAAATAGGGCGGTTTGCTCCACGAATGGCAGAATGGAAACCATCCATCCAAAACCATTATCCTGAAGTGCGGTGCACGGAACAGTTCCATCGGCCCACATCGCATGTGGTAACACCCCATAAGTGCCTTCATAGTTGTGCAAGGCCAGGGACAACTGCTTTAGATTGTTTTTGCATTGTGTCCGTCTTGCGGCTTCTCTCGCCTGCTGCACTGCAGGGAGCAAAAGCGAAATCAGAATCGCAATGATGGCGATTACCACCAGTAACTCAATCAAAGTAAATCCCAGACGCTTCTTTGTCATTTTCATTGTTTAACTCCTCGAATTGGAACCAGAACAAAGAACAAACAGAACTGTGCCAAATGGCGAGCGACAGGGCGTCAGCCCCCGTGTCGCGCGCACCGCGATCCCCAATGTGCCTTATCCATAAATGCAGACTGCGTCTGCGGAGTGTGTGTCAACGAACACTGTGGACGGTACACGGAGGGCTGATGCCCAACCGCGTGCCAATTCAAATCCCGAGCATCTGCCAGTCGCCGGTGATGGCGAACGTGATGCCGGGTACTTGGTTATTCACAAACAGCCATTTCCCATCCGGACTGAATGTGGCACCCGCCCACTCTGAGTCGCGGAAGTCACCAATCAGGCCGTTGCGTTCCCCATTGAGCTGCACATTCATGGCTGCGAACTCTGTAAGCTGTCCGGCTCGTGTCAGAACTTGAAGCTTTTGGGGGACTCGATCACCATCTTCGCAAAGCACCAAACCACCGCGAGGACTTACACAAAGATTGTCCGGGCAGTCCAACACACTCGACGACGGAGATTCAAACAACAGTTCCAGAGTTTCATGATGCGGTGTGTAAGCCCAGATCTGACCCTTCCCCTGCTTCCCACCATGACTGGCGACGAAGTAGCATCGATCGTTACCCCACCAGCAACCTTCCAGCTTCTGGAACGATGATCCGCCGCGGGCTCGTCCCTGCTCAAATACTCCGCCCTCATCTTTTGTTCCCGGAGAATGAGCAAGGTCTGGATTATCGACCGTGACCCAACTGACGTCATACCATCGGCCTGTCTCCGCGTTCCGACTCAGATCATCGCAGTCCGCGACTTTCATCATCTGCAGCAGCCCACCTTTGCCAAGATTGCCCTTCTCCAGCGGCACATAGCGATAAAATCCAGCAGGCTTGCGATCCTCTGTCTCATAGACAATTCCCGTGACCGGATTGACCGCCACAGCCTCATGCACGAATCGCCCCATCGTTTTGAGCGGAACTGGTAAGGCATTGCCCTCAGCCAAAACTTCAAACACATATCCATGAGGACGGTCAAGACGCATGACGGTCTCGTCATCCTCATCGCCGTCCTCAAGAACAGTTTCTTCGCAGCTTAGCCATGTCCCCCACGGTGTCGGACCGCCGGCACAGTTCTTCAGAGTCCCGGATAGGCTGCTCCATGCCTTTAGCCACCGCCCATTGACCGTGTCGAACGTGATGTTCGAGCAGCCAGCAGTCGCCTTTTGATCATAGGCGGAGCTGATCTCACCGAAGGCAACTCCGCTTTGCTTGCATTCATGATTTCGACAGATCGTCAATACCCCGGCTTCGTTCCGGATAATTCCCATTCCATC
>CANHVD010000350.1 GCA_947463775.1 Planctomycetaceae bacterium
AAGCTTGTGAATCTGGCTCAGTCGGTTTACAAGCAGGCGAATCTCCGCATGAGCACTTCTCGGCTGAACAAAGCTGTGCAGAAGGCGATTGAAAAGAATCCACCGCCGATCAGAAAGAATCGCCGTCCGAAGATTTACTTCGCGTCACAGATCGCAGGTTCTCCTCCGACGATTGTGCTGAAGTGCAACGAATCTTCGCTGCTGGACGAATCATGGAAGAGATACCTGCTGGGTTATCTGCGAGAGGTGACTCCGTTTCAGGAAGTCCCTATCCGGCTGGTTCTGCGAGGCCGAAACGAGAGCGATCCGGATCTGCTAAGTGGTGACACGCCTCTGCCTCCGGAGATGACATCTGACGCGGAAGTTATTGACGAAATCGATGACGAACCGGAAATCAGTGAACTCACGGATGAGCAACTTCGCGGAGATGATGATCCGGAATTCGATGAATCATGGGATGATTCAGACGTCTACGCGGATGACATTTTGTCTCTGGAAGACGAAGATCCCGATGCGCCTGCTCCTAATTTTGTGGACGATCACGAGCTATAGCCTGTCGAAGGGTATTCTGATGAAAAGTGTACGCTGGTTTGTTGTGGCCATTGCGGCCCTTGTCGCTGGTGGATCAAGCAGCATTGCCGATGTGCGGCTGCCTGAAGTGATCAGTGACAACATGGTGTTGCAAAAGGATATCCCGCTTCCGATCTGGGGCTGGGCGGCAGCTGGTGAAGACGTCACCGTCACGCTGGGAGAGTCAACAGCGACGACAAAAGCTGACGGCAGTGGCAAATGGAAAGTCACTCTGCCTGCGATCAAGACGGCCGGTGGGCCTCACGAAATGATCGTGAAGGGCAAGAACGAGATCAAAGTCGCGAACATTCTGGTGGGCGAAGTTTGGGCCGGGTCGGGCCAGTCCAATATGCAATGGAGTGTTTCTGCGTCCTTGAACGCAGGAGAGGAAATTGCGAATGCAAAATTCCCCAAGATCCGCCTGTTCATGATTCCGCTGATTCCTTCCGGAACTCCAGCAGAACACGTCGCTGCCAGATGGGTAGAATGCTCTCCGGAGACTGTGGGCGGCTCATCCGCGGTCCTCTATTTCTTCGGTCGAGAGATTCATCAGAAGCTGAATGTGCCTGTCGGTTTGATCACAACCGCCTGGGGCGGGACTCGAATCCAGCCATGGATTCCGCCACAGGGTTATACGGCAGTTCCGGAACTGGAAGCTGAAAAGAACGAATGGCTCGGAATGTTAAAGGGCTATTCGGATTCGCTGGTTGCGTACTCCGAAGGTGTCAAGGCCTACGCAGCAGCGGTCGCCGCAGCAAAGCCAGGTGATCCGTTGCCAGCCGCTTCCGGCGATCTTCCCGGGCATCCCCTCAACAGTAACTACCAACATACAGGTCTGTACAACGGGATGATTCATCCGATCGTCCCCTTCGGCATTCGCGGTTTCCTGTGGTATCAGGGCGAGTCCAACAACGGCCAGGGAATGCACTATTTTCAGCTGAAGAAGGGTTTGATTGAAGGATGGCGTTCGGTCTGGAACCAGGAAGGCAATCGGGACTTTCCATTCCTTTACGCTCAGCTTGCCCCGTACAACTACGGTGGTGATCCGACCCGTCTGGCTGGCATCTGGGAAGCTCAAACGGCAACTCTGTCGGTCAAGAACACCGGCATGGCTGTGCTGACAGACATCACAACAATCAACGACATTCACCCACCCAATAAGCAGGAAGTTGGTCGTCGACTTTCACTCTGGGCCTTGGCTCACACTTATGGTCAGCCAGAACTGGTGTACTCCGGACCGCTTTACAAATCATTGAAGACTGACGGAAACAAAGCCATTGTCAGCTTTGACCATGCCGTTGGCCTGAAGTCTCGAGACGGCCTGGAATTGTCGTGGTTCTCTGTTGCCGGTGACGACAAAAAGTTTGTCAAAGCAATGGCGAAGATCGAAGGAGACACGGTCGTTGTCACCGCAGAAGGTGTGGCAAAGCCGGTTGCGGTTCGTTTCGGCTGGAATCACATCGCCGAACCTAATCTCAGCAACGGTGCAGGGTTGCCGGCTTCTCCGTTTCGAACGGACAACTGGACTGATGCCGAGAATGCAACTCCTTAACTAAGGGCGGTGTTAGAATTTTTCTGACGAATGCAGGCCGGCTCGCGTGCAGCGAGTTCCGGCCTGTCTCGTACTATCCTTCAAAAGACCACTGACAGAGCGATGGAATTCCTGTTGAATCGCCCCTGATTGAAGGTCACCGCACCGATTCACTCTGTTCTCCATTGCTATCGCGGGAACTCGCCAAGCGGCTTCCCAATTGCCGCTTCAACGGAATTTTTGCTGCCAACAATGCTTTGTGAAGGCCGTGGCCTCGCGTTGTGACCGGCGGTTTTGCGTTGAATTCGACAAATCCCGGTTGACGCAATTTTGTTCCAAGATACCCTTCCGTCTGCAGTCATCTCGATGGCGCGGAAACAAATCTGATTGAACACAGCGATTGTCAATCGAAGAATTCGATTGATAACGGCAAGGATGGAATCGTGGCGACGACGGATTGGAAGACGATTCAGCAGGTGTCTTTGTTGTCTCCGGCTCATGCGGCCGGGACCTTAATGCAGCTCAGCGGAAAACTGCTGTCGGAAGGTGTGAAGGCTGCGAATTTTGAAACCTTCATGCGTTTGGCTTTGTCAGAGATCGCCACAGAACTCTCTGTTCAGTGGATTGCTCTGGTTCAGCGAATTCCCGGGCCAAGCTGGGCGACTGTGATTGAGCATGGGCAGCAGGCCGTGGCGATGCGTCCCGTTGCTCTCTGGGATAATGCTCTTGAACGAGACGCCGCGGGTGTTTCAAAGACGGATCAGGGACGGATTGTCGCTGCGTTCCCGCTGACTGCGGGAACTCCTTTCGGTCATCTCTTGGTCACCGTGGGGCGACATGCGGATGCCGATCTGGCTGAGTCAGGCCTGTTGATCGCACGAACGCTGTCGATGGCACTGACGCTGGTTGATCGCGAGTTGCAGAACCGCAGGCAGGTAGAGCGATTGCGATCGACTCTGAACATTGCCTCGAAGCTGTCGATGGCCGAAGACGCGGCTCCCCTGTTGGAACAGATTGCTCACGAGGCGACTCGATTGCTGAACTGCGATCGCAGCAGCATTTTCCTGTGGGACAAGGAACGCAACGAAGTTGAAGCGAGGCCCGCGTTGGGAGTAAAGGGGGCTTCGTTGCGGCTGCCTTTTGGCGAAGGGATTGTCGGTGAAACACTGAAAACCGGCCAGGCGATTTGTGTTGACGACGCGTATGACGATCCAAGATTCAATCAGGAGGTCGATCGAAAAAGCGGTTATCGAACTCGTAATCTCATCTGCGTACCGTTGCGAGATGCCAGCAATAACGTCGTTGGAGCTTTCGAAGGGATCAATCACAACGAGAATCGACCGTTCACTCAGGATGATGTGGAATGCCTGACTCAATTGGGAACTCAGGCGGCCGTCGCCTTGCGGAATCTGCAGGAACGCAATCTGCTTCATCGCAGCAACAGTCAACTTGCCGAGCAGGTCACCAAAGGAGTTTCGATCATTGGTGACAGCATGGCTATCACTGCCCTGCGAGATACCGTGCGTCGTTTGGCGAATACTGATTTGCCAGTGCTTGTCCTTGGCGAAAGCGGAACTGGCAAAGAAGTCGTTGCTCAGTCGTTACACTATGCGGGAAATCGCTCCAACTGCCCTTTCGTGGCCGTCAACTGTGCCGCGTTAACGGAGTCATTGCTGGAGAGTGAACTGTTCGGACATGAGCGAGGCGCGTTCACGGATGCTCGTGATATGCGACAGGGGAAATTTGAACTGGCCGACGGCGGGACGCTCTTTCTCGACGAAATTGGCGACATGAGCCCAGGCGGTCAGGCCAAGCTTCTGCGAGTTCTGGAGCAGAAAGTGATTACTCGCGTTGGCGGTTCACAGTCGATTCCTATCAATGTGCGAATAGTGGCGGCCACGAACGCAAATCTCAGTGAAGCTGTGCGAGCTAAACGATTTCGCGAAGACCTGTATTATCGCCTTGGTGTAGTCAGCCTCGACTTGCCTTCATTGCGGGAACGACCGGAAGATATTCTTCCGCTGGCAGAATTCTTTCTGCGCCGTTTCGCGATTCAGGCTCGCCGACCGCAGTTGCAGTTATCTTCGGAAGCCCGCCGTCGGCTGCAATCTCACACATGGCCCGGCAACGTCCGCGAATTGCGTAATCTGATGGAACGCATTGCCTTTCTTGCCCCGGGGGATCGAGTTGAAGCAGAAGATCTGGCATTCATCCTGAACCCTGACGCTGATGGATCACGATTACCGTCGCTGGAGCTGGGGCTGGACGAGGCGACTCGAGAATTTCAGCGGGACTTCATTCGTCGCAGTATCCGTCAGGTGAATGACAACATGACCGATGCGGCTCGACTCCTGGGGCTGCATCGCTCAAATCTCTACCGCAAAATGAAGCAACTGGAGATGAAAGAGGTTGGCGGAGGGATCTGATAGAAAAGACAGATCTGCAATTCCTGAGTTCAGAACTCGAATAGCGCGGCGGCAATTCCTGAAGCGGATTCTGATCGCATTTTAAGGCGATTTTCGCTCCGCAACAAAAGCCCCCGTCTCGAAGGCACGAGACCATTGTTGAGGTTTGCTTTCAAATCGAACCGTCAGCTTCGAACGCGGCTCAAACTGACAACCGACAACTATGCCTGTAAGACTTCCGCGGTCCATCGGAACCCCTGATTCGATCTTTTGAGAATCCGTTTGAAGCCTGCAGGCTGAGATGCTCGTGTCGACTGCGTATCGAGGCAAACTGCGGCAATCAGGCATCTGCGGAAATCCTGTCGGGGGACTTTTCGAGCAGACTATTGACGAACCGCTTAAATCAGGATTGTCCTCTTTTACAAAAGCCTGAAAACCTCTACAAACTGCTGGTTACGGCTCAGAGAATCCCTGGGCCGACGAAAAGTAAACAGAGTGAAGTACTGACCTACTTCAGGATTCCCATCACGCATCGAATACTCGGAATCGTAATGAGCGGAGCAGACCGATATCAGGGATCAACGACAGAGTCCGCTGTGGACAGCGAACAGGTTCGTCGTCTCCTTGCAGACTCTGCTCCAATGATCATGCCCCTCGATTCTTCACCCGGTGTCCCTCAGTTTCAGCCTGCGATTGGGTTGTGTGGAGCACATCGCCAAACGCTTTGGGGAACTTTGTTTCCGTCACGAGTGAAGTTGTACGGAACGACCGAGCGACGATTGCGACTGAATGATGGGGACCTTGTTGTCATGCACGACAACTGTCCCGCTGGCTGGCAGCGAGGTGACCATACCGTACTGCTGATGCACGGACTTTGCGGCTCACATCAGAGCGGCTACATGGTGCGTCTTACAAGCCGCCTGATGTCTCAGGGGATTCGTGTTTTTCGGTTGGATCATCGAGGCTGCGGCGCGGGAGCGTTGTTGGCAAAGAATCCTTACCATGCGGGGCGAACGGAAGATGTCGCTTCAGCAGTGCAGATGCTTGAGCGACTCTGTCCAGGGTCTCCAGTTTCTATCGCCGGATTTTCACTGAGCGGTAATCTGTTGCTGAGATATCTGGGAGAGAATCCGGATGAGTTACCTCTCTGCCTGTTTCGAGCTGTCGCGGTTTGTCCTCCGATCGACCTGCATCGCTGTGCGGCTCGTTTGAATTCATCCTCCATGGGCCAGCGTTATGACTGGTACTTTACGAGACTGCTGATCAGTCAGATCGCAAATAGTCCGCTCTGGAAGGATCATCTGCCGTTGGCAATGGTGCGACAACTGCCACGTCGACTGTATGATTTCGACGAACTCTACACAGCCCCGGCGTCGGGTTTTGAATCGGCTGACGATTATTACAATCAGGCGTCATCAGCGCGAGTGATTGACCAGATTCGAGTTCACACAACGATTCTGGCGGCCGAAGATGACCCCGTGGTTTGCTCAAAGCCATTCCTCGATCTGAAGCTGCCTACCAATGTCAGTCTGTGCCTGACAAAGCATGGTGGCCACCTGGGCTTCATCGGACGTAGTGGCGTAGATCCGGATCGACGATGGATGGACTGGCGATTGATCGACTGGCTGTTGACCTAGTGATTTTTCTCTCCTGAGTGTCGATACGCACGGATGCGATCTCCTTCAGAAAAACTCCTGAACCTGCTCACATCCAGCGGCCTCTGTCATCGAGCCGAACTGGATTCGTGTGAGCCTTTGGTTCGGCGTCTCAGTCATGACCTGCCCGACTTTGATTCGGTATGGCTCGATGCCCTGGTGGAACGCAAACTTCTGACCCCGTGGCAGGCCGACCAGATCCTGGGCGATGACCTC
>CANHVD010000351.1 GCA_947463775.1 Planctomycetaceae bacterium
CCGGACTTCTGCGTCTTCAGCAGTCACAGAAAGTGTAGTGGGAACAATCCCGCCTTCCGAAGGGAACGCCATTTTAGACTGTTGATCGCCCCAGGAATCTGCAAAACTGTGGCTGGGAGGAATCTTCTGAACCCAGACCCTCTGTGCTTTCGGGTAGATGGATCGACCGCGTGAACAGTCTTCGGGTGAACAATCTGGACAGAAACCCGGGACTGCGGAAGGCCGCGGGACTTCTCCGATCGATGCCTGAGTTGACCCTGTTCATCGCTCTTGCCCTCGCCATATCAGCCCCAGCCACGAGTGCTCAGGACCCGGCAATTCAGGCCCCGGATGTGGTGCATTCGGTGCGGGAGATCCATCTTCTGCCGCAAGAACGGCTGAAAGATCGAGTGGCTGTTGATCTGGAATGTATCGTCGCTTACTACGCTCCAGACTGGCCGATTGCCTTCCTGCATGACGGGACTACCGGGATTTACGCCGGCGGACCGAAGGATCTCAATGTTAAAACGGGTGACCACATCCGTGTTCGCGGCGTGGTGGGACCCGATCGTTACATTATCGACTACACCGTTGAACCTTCCGACAACACGGTTCAACTCCCTGCGCCAAAGCCTTGCGACTTTCGCCGTTTGCAGGACGGGCTTGAAGACAGTCAGTTTGTGCAAATCAGCGGACAATTGGTCAGCGTTCAGATGGACACAAATCATGTCGTGCTGGAAATGAATGCCGTTGGGGGCGGTCGCTTCCGTGCTCTGATTCATCAGTCACTGATCACAACGGCGGAGTTGAAGCCATTGCTTGGCCGACAGTTTCGGCTGGAAGGAACTGCCGGGGCGCGCATCGACGGCAATGGACAGCTCTCTGGATTCCAGATCTGGATCGCAAGTCGCTCACGTCTTCAGACGATTCGACAGGACGGCACGGATGAACGCGTCGGAATAACGAAGATCGGTGACCTGCAGAAGAATGCGCTGATATATGAGGGCTCCGGGTACTTTCGAGTTCACGCCAAGGTGGCTTATCAGATCTCGCCAAACATGATTCTGGTCTATGACGAGAGCGGTACGCTCTTTGTCGAACTGAGAGAATCTTCACGCCCCGAGGAGGGCACCAGTCTGGATATCGGCGGGGTCCTTGATGCCGGAATTATTCCGCCCATTCTGCGCCTCGCTGAGTACTCCACAGACTGTGAAAAAGTCATCGCGACTCCGGCGGTTCTGAACACGCCGGTTGCGGAGCTGGTAAAAGGTGAGATGAGTGGCCAGATCGTGGCGATATCGGGCGAATACGTGGGCTCATTTTCCACAAGCAAAGAGCATGGCTTTCTGCTCCAGTCGGACAAGCATCTGCTGCCGGTGTTTCTTGGTGACAGCGACATGGAAGAGGTCGTCCCCGGCACGCGTGTTGAAGTAACCGGGGTCTGGGTTCAGCAGAAATCGCTCGCCGGATTTAACATCGGCTCGAACGCCCTCTATTCTCGTCGAGACAGTATTGCCGTTGGCAGTCAATTTCCATGGCGACTTGTCGCGACCTTGTCGTTCGCTGGTGTGATCGCGGTGATGTCTCTCCTGTGGGCTGTTACTTTGCGACGGCAGGTTAAAATACAGACTCGTCGAGTTCTTGACTCACACTCGCGACAAAGACAGCTTGAAGAACGTTACGCCGACATCTTCATCAACGCAAAAGTCATGGTTGTTACGGCCGATGCTGGCGGCAAAGTCACAGCAGCCAATCCGGCCACGCTGCGGATTACCGGTCGAGACGAATCTGATCTGATCGGCAGTGATATTCGTGAAATGGGGGGACCACAGGCGGCTCAGTCTCTCACCGAACTCTTTGAGTCATCAATGAACTCGACGGAACGCAGTCTAAGCGAAGTTCAGGTGAACAGTGTGTCCGGGGATCTCATTCCGCTGGAGGTGATCTGCTGGCGGAGTCATGACGAAAATGGAACAACGGTTCATACCATCTGGCACGATATTTCTCGGCGGCTGCAGCTGGAGAAGGATCGGCGAGAACTGGAACAGGAAATGGTTTATGCCCAGAAGATGGAAAGTCTGGGCGTGCTGGCCGGCGGGATCGCTCACGATTTCAATAATTTGCTGACCGTGATTCTGGGCAACGTCAGCCTGATTCAGCATGCCGCCGAATCCGGAAAGCCCGATCCGCAGTGTGTCAATCATATTGAAATCGCTGCCATGCGGGCTGCAGAACTGACTCAGCAGATGCTGGCTTATGCTGGTCGTGGAACATTCCAGGTTTGCCATCTAAGCCTTTCAAATCTCGCCAACGAAATGTCCTCGCTTCTGGCAGCCTCGATCCCGAAGACGACTCACCTGGTCTTTGATCTGGCCGAGGAACTTCCTGCAATCAAAGCCGATGCGACACAATTGCGGCAGGTTATCATGAACCTGGTGCTGAACGCCTCGGAATCACTCAATGGGCAAACAGGCTTTGTACGGATCTCCACTTCCGTGGCTCATCTTAACGCCAGTGATCTCAGCGACTGCGTGGTCAGTTTCTCGGAACCAGCCGCCGCGTTCGTGCAACTGCAGGTCAGTGATAATGGCATGGGAATGGATGCAACCATTGTCGAAAAGATGTTTGACCCGTTCTTCAGTACGAAGTTCTCAGGCCGCGGACTGGGACTGTCGACAGTACTCGGTATTGTTCGCAGTCACAAAGGCAGTATTCGAGTCTCCGCCTCCCAGGGTCAGGGAACGCGTTTTGACATTCTGCTGCCAATCTCATCACAGCCAAAAGCGGCCGAATCTAACCACGACGCTCCGGAACTCATTGAACGCGGGCAGGGACGGGTGCTGGTTGTTGATGACGAGTTGTCGGTTCTGAATCTTATGTGCCGAACTCTGGAACTCGCAGGACTGGTCACAGTAGGAATAAGTGACCCCGCTGAGGCATTGCAGGTCATCACTGACGGCCCGTTGCCCTTCGACTGCGTTATCACCGACATGACCATGCCAGCGATCAGCGGCGATGAACTCGCCAGACGTATTCGAACTCTTCATCCGGATTTGCCCATCATTTTGTGCAGCGGTTTCAATTTCAATCAACCGGATTCTGAGGACGCTCTGTCCGCCGTAACGGCCTTTCTGAAGAAGCCTTTCAGCAACGGACAATTGGTTGATCTCACCCTCCAGTTGATCGCCCAAAGGGATGCTTCCCTCGAACTTTCCGGACCAGCAGCGCACCCTCGTTTCTGACGGCACTCAGACACGATTCGGCCCGCTCGATTCATCGCTTCCTTTTCTACCGGTCTGTCGGATTGAGCCGGTACTGCCAATTCACTGCTGCAGGAACGTTGTTGTTTTGCAACAGTTATGTTCTGCGTGACATTGCAGCCGTTGCCCGTCTTCACCATGGCCTGACAAGCCTCATAGGCCCTGCGAAATCTTCTTCCACCAGATGACATGGCCTCGGCAGCCCTCCACGCGACGCACTAGTCTTGAAAGACTGCGGACTTCGTTTCTGAGAACGCGGGGCCGGCAAACACCGCGGAGTCTCTCTGCTCATTTCCGGGCCGAATCGACCGCGACGACAGACGCTTCCTGCTCTGCCTGAGGAACTGATCGACATGAAATCGCCTGTTGCCTTCTTGCGCCGCGCTGTCTTCATCGCAATGGTCACCTGCTGTCTCGGTCTTTCGAGCCTCGGCAATCTTCCAGCCACTACGGTGCAGGCCGGCGAATCAACTCGCATGGTAGAACTGTCGGATCAGAATGACTCCTACGAAGGGAAACTGATCGCCAGGACCCCCAGCCATGTCTGCATCATGGACCGATTTGGCCTGATGACTTCTTTAGAGATCAACAAACTCAAGTCCTTCAGGGTTGTCGCCGGAAATTACTCTCCGATTTCCTCAATCGGACTGCAGCAGTCACTTAAAAAAGAGCTGCCGAAAGGTTACGAAATTGCCGCGTCCGCGCACTACGTTGTCATGGGGCGAAAAGGCAAAGCGGACGACTATGCCAAACTGTTTGAAGAGGTTTATCGCCAGGTCGATACGTTCTTCAGTGTTCGCGGGTTTGACACTCATCTCCCGGAAATGCCCATGGTCGCTTTTGTCTTCGGAACTCAGGCGGAGTTCAAAGCCTACTGTGAAGCTCAGAACGATCAAACCATGACAAAAATGCGAGGATACTATTCACCGAAAACCAACCGCGTCGCCATGTATGAAGATCCAAGCCAGATCATCAAGGTCACTGCTGGTGTTTCAGATCAGGAGCTGCTGCCTCCCATAAGCCAAGACCTCTTCGCTTCAGTCACCGGGCAGACGGCTGATGTCATTATTCACGAAGGCACACATCAGGTCGGGTTCAACGTGGGGATCCATTCTCGTCTGGGAACAACTCCACGCTGGGTTGTGGAAGGGCTGGCGACCGTTCTTGAGCCACCCGGTATTCGCTCGCGAGGAAAAGCCGGCAAAGACAAAGTCAACGATGAGCGTCTCTCCTGGTTTCAAGGGGACTACTCCCAACGCCGCAAACCCGGGGACCTCGCAAAAATGATCGCCTCCGACGATACGTTCAGCGGCCAGACGTTAGATGCCTACAGTCTTGCATGGAGCATCACCTACTTCCTCACCGAGAACCCAGCCCGTGCCGGGAAGTTTGCAAAGTATCTGAAGAAGGTCTCTGACAGAAACCCGCTGCACGTCTACTCAGCAAAGGAGCGATTGACGGACTTTCAGGAGATCTTTGGCGATATCTCCCGTGTGGAAGTGGAGTTGCTGAGGTCCATGGGCCAGGTCCGTATCGACTGATTCCTGATGTGTGCGGTTTGGAAGCAATTTGATTGCATAGAGTCGCAGGATTATGCGCAGATCGGCTTGGTCCTGCCGGCGGGCCAGGACCACCGTTGAATCGGATCGGCCTGCCAATGCGTCGAACGCAGGCAGGGGTTCCGTCTCAATCGCTGTCATTGTGGGTTAAGCCGATAGGCCAGTCCGGCCGCTATTTCTTTTTCACCACAGTCCTCGGCATAGTTCATGAGGCTTTGAAGAAGCTCCGGCCCCACTTGCGCGGCGTTGGGCAGCTCATGTATCTCCCTTTCAAGTTGTTTGCCTCTGCTGCCCAGATCCGCATGTCTCGACGCAGCTTCTGCGTTTCCAAGGACGCGTTCCACGGCTCCTAAAGCATGGTGAGACTTCCAGTCCATGGGATGAATCTTCAGGGAACTCCGGAATGCCTCGGCTGCTTCGGGATATCGCCGTTGAAAGTCCAGCTTGGCACCGATGTAACGCCAGAAACGACAATCGGCTTCTGCTTCCTTGGGAAGATCCTTGAGCGAGTCCGACACGGCAGTCATGTTGTTTTCTGCCAGCGCCTGCTCGATCAAAAACGCGCGGAGTTCAAGATTCTTCGGATACTCTTTCAGACACTTGCGAACGCCAGAATCATCTCCAGGCTTGATGGCATCCGCACCAAACATTTTGATTCCGCGTGAAGGATTTGTCCGAGCCGCAAAGATGGCCTGAGCCACGCGTAACGTCTCATCATCAGGAGTTGCTGTTAACCATTGCCCTAGCCGCACATAAGCATCTGAGAACAGTAGATTGGGTGCCGCAAGAAAATAGCCGTAAGCTTCCGGAGGTTCCGCTTTCTGTTGAATCGCTTCCCGAATCTGAGCCACCAGCTTCTTCCGCTGCAGAGTCATCGAGTAAACATAAAGAAGTCGCTGATGAGGCACCGCCGCATCAGATGCCACGGCCAGCATTTCCCGCCAGACCTTGACGGCATCATGCGGTCTCCCAAGTCCATCCAATATCAGGTCACCTCGCAGCATCTGAGACTTCAGGTAGCGAGAATCCTGAGGAGAAATTCTGCCCAGACATTCGGCTGTCGCGACAAGGTCACCCTTCGCTTTGGCCACATCGGCCATACTTAACCATGCTGTGGCATCTTCCGGCGCGCGTCGCACCCATTGTTCAGCGAGCGGAAGGGCTTTGTCCCATTCTTCCTCACGAATGGCCATGCGGCATGCTGACGCTATGGCTTTCGTCTGTGAGTCTGACCACCATCTATAAATCCCGACTCCCAGCGCAATCATCAGCAGTGAAGCGACGATTGGCAGGATCCAGCGAATGGTTCTGCGGTCTGACATCAGGTAGTTCCGATCTGCTCTCTAGACATGCGACCGCTCAGTCCTCTGATTGTGATGGGCGGGCCTTAGTTTCCGGGTGTCAGGCGTTCAGCGATTGCCTTGTGAATCTGAGCTTCCGTCTTTTGTTGATTTGCGAGACACGCATTCGCCATCCACTCTCTGAGGAGTCGGTCAAAGGGGTACTTGCCCAATGCGATTTCCCCCTCAGCAAATGC
>CANHVD010000352.1 GCA_947463775.1 Planctomycetaceae bacterium
AACGGTCACAATAATTTCTGGTGCCTGTCCTGGCTGAGGTGGAGCGTCGGCAAAGCCCAGACCGTTACGAACTCTGACAGCAAATCCGAATGTGCCTTCGCCCTGAGCGTCAACCTGAAAAGGGCTACGCAGGTCGGTGTCATTCCCGTAGCGGAACCACTGCTGACCGCCATTCTCAGTCACGAACAGTTCCACCGCACTGACTCCGGATGGACCAACGTCTTCCACCTGATAGTCAACGTCGAACACGTGAGTATTCACCAGTTGTTCATCGCCGATGGAGGATGAGTTCATCGAGTTGTGAAACCCCGGAAGACCGGGCATCGCCGAGGCTGAGGCCGTCGCTGAAACCTGAGAACTCATCGGAGCTCCATAGTTTCCACCGAAATTTGTCGTGGCCGTTGCCTGGGGATAACCGACTGCCGGTGCAGGGCTCTGCGGTAGAGGGCTCTGAGGCACAGGGGCGACAGCTGCTTTCATTGCTTGAACCGGATAGCCTGCCGGAACATTGGTTGCGTTGTGATTCTGCGGAGATGCTCCGAATGGTGATGGGCCCATCGGAGTCGAATGGATTGCGACTGGCATAGGAGGAGCAGTCATCGGACCAGCCGCGGGAGCCTGTGACACTCCCTTTGACACCAGCTGAGTCGATGCTTCTCCGCGATTACCAGCGGCATCAGAAATCTGTGCGCGAACGGCAATGACAGATCCCTGCCCTGAAGGGACTACGGCCTGACCATTTGCGACGGCATCGACGGACACGGGTTTCCAGCGTCCGTTTGTGCCATCGGCGTATTCAATTGAAAGAGTCTCAGGATTCACACTGGCATCGGTACACGTCCAGTTGATCAGAATCTGACCGGGGGCGGATTCAAAGAGTTCCACCTTGAGATCTGGTGAAACCGTGTCCACAACAACGTCCAGCTCAGCCGCCGTATTCTTTGCAGGCGGGGTTACGTTCCCCTGTGGATCAGTCATTCGAATTGCAAACGAATAGCGGCCATCGCGAGGAGCAGCGAACATGAAGGCGTCCTGAGACGCCGGCACGCTTTGCAACTGTTCCCAGTTCGCTCCACCATTCTGAGATCCGAACAGGACGGCAAAGCCCTCAGCCTTCTGGCCTGGCTCTGTTTCCACGTCGAACGGAATTTGAAACTGGCCGACGTTGGTCACAAGTGGCTCATCACCGCTGGCAAGATTGATGCCTGGTCCGCTCAGTGAAGTGGCCGCTCCGAGGAATGCTGTCACGGACAGCGATTTCCGATGACAGCGTACAGAGGCTATGAATTGACGGAGAGTCATCCCTGCGGTCCCTCGCTGGAGACGCCCGCGTGACGCATCAGCAATTTGCCGACCGACCGACGAACGTCGTGTTCAATACAGCATCGCGTTCAAATCCCCCCGACCGAACCTGCGCGCAGCGGTTCAGTACACGATGCTCCTGTTCGATGTATCGGATGTCACGATTTGACGACTTGATTGCATTGTTGCGATCATGCCCACCAGGGCGATTATCCGGGACCATCTGAGGGGCCGCAGCCCCGATCGGCCATGCTACTGCGGAATCTGCCGATGGGCGTATCAGTAGAGGCATCGAAGAACCAGCCAGAACGCGTTAGTGCTCCCAAACCAAAACGCCGCTATCGCACAATGGCTTATGCGAGGATGGGGCCGTCTGGTGATGTGTGAACGGTAGAGTGTCGGATTGGCAAATGACTCGACGCTGTGTCGATTTTAACGATTCTGACGAAAGCACTGATTCTGTCGCCGGTCGAACGCCGAAGAATAAACGCGTGGTCAATTTCGGGACGGCTCGAAAGGATGGCTGAGGGATTACCTTCAGTCGACCGTGATCACCAGAAAACATCTGACGAGCCTCGGCAACGCGGATCTTTGATCTGTTTCCGGGGGCGATTACGACAACCTGAGTTGTCTATACGATCGATCCGCCTGCCGAGCCCTCGTCCAGTATTACCGTGTTGTCCAGAGGAGAGGTTAAATGCTGAAACGTTTGATCGTACTGGCCGTCATCACCGTGGCCGTGCTGACTTCCGTCCGAACCGTGGAGGCTGCTCCTCCGGGACAGCCGTCCGACTGGCAGCGGTTCTACCATTATCCCTACGTCTACTATCCACACTCATTCCAGAAGCCGCAGCAGTACGACCACATGTACTATCGCTATGAGCCTTCAATGAGAATTCCGGTTTACAACAAGAACTGGTACAACTTCTACCCGACCGAGAAGCCATACCACAGCGGTCACCACTACCTTCTGGACGTGTTCTGATCGAACGCACCGGAACGCTCGTGAACAGCAAATGCTGACACTCGCAGGCTCTGGGTCATGGAATCGAGATTTCGGTTTCAGGACTCAGAGCCTGTTTTCGTTGGCGGTCTACGAGTTCTCCTATTTGCTCAAATCTCGAGGCACCATGCAGGAGCCCGGCCTTCTCGTTCAGAGAAATAGATAAGATCCGCTTGTTAAGAGATGGCGTTCACCTTTGCAATCTCCTGAAATGGCCAGCTGCGGCCATCACATTTTGGTTCGACGTTTCCCGGGTTCTTTGAGATCTGTTTGAAACATGTCTGCTCAGTACGTCATCGGTATCGATCTCGGCACCACCAACAGTGTTCTCGCTTTTGCGGCATTGAGCGAAGACAAACCTCAGGTTCAGGTGTTGCCTGTTCCTCAGCTTGTGTCTGCCAACACTCTTGAATCTCGCCCTGTACTACCGTCGTTTTTGTATCTGGCGACGAAAGAAGAAACCGCTGCGAAGGCTTACAACGTTCCGTGGTCGACGAACGCTTCAGAGGCCGTCGGTTACGCGGCTCGCAGTCTGTCGGCAGAGTTTCCGGAACGGACTGTCGGAGCGGCGAAGTCTTGGTTGTGTCACAGCAAAGTCGATCGACATCAGGCCATTCTTCCATGGCAGGCACCAGACTCGGTTGCCAAAGTTTCTCCCGTCACCGCATCACAACGTTATCTGGAACATCTGATTGCGGCATGGCATCATGCATTTCCGGAATCGCCGATCAGGGATCAACAGGTTGTGCTGACCGTCCCGGCGTCGTTCGATGCGAGTGCTCGTGAACTCACGCGTGAGGCGGCTTTGAATGCGGGGCTGCCGGATTCCTTTGTTCTGCTCGAAGAACCTCAAGCTGCCACTTACGCCTGGTTGAACGGAGTCGGTGATCGTTGGCGAAGATTGCTGAAGGTTGGTGACCGTCTTCTGATCTGCGACATTGGCGGTGGAACCACAGACCTGACGCTGGTTGAAGTCGCTGAAGAGAGCGGTGAGCTGACACTGCAGCGAGCGGCGGTGGGGAATCATCTGTTGGTCGGCGGCGACAATATGGATCTCGCCCTCGCTCATTTCGTGGCGCAGTTGTTTGAACAGAAAGGGCTGCATCTCGATCCGTGGCAATCCATTTCACTATGGCACTCCTGTCGAAACGCCAAAGAGGCATTGCTGGCAGGAACGGGGCCGGACAGTCAGACCATTTCTGTGCCAGGCCGCGGCAGTCGATTGATCGGCGGGCTGGTTTCTGTGACTGTCGACCGAAGCGCGGCCACTGATTTGTTACTGGACGGATTCCTGCCGACCGCTCAACTTTCTTCGAAGCCCACAAAGTCGCGAGCAGGATTTCGCGAAATTGGTTTGCCCTATGAAGCCGACACGGGCATCACACGTCATCTCGCCGCGTTTCTGCAGCAATCTTTGGGCGGCAACGGATTGACTCATGTGTTGCTCAATGGAGGAGTCTTTAAATCGCACGCACTGCGATCGCGACTTCTGCAGCAACTCCAGGAATGGTTCCCGCAGAATCCTCCGAAGCTGGTGGAGGGTGCGGAGGATCTGGATTTTTCTGTGGCCCGAGGCGCCTGCTTTTACGGCTGGACCAAACAGCGAGGTGGAGTGCGAATTCGCGGCGGGACAGCTCGGTCTTATTATGTCGGGATCGAAACCGCAGGTCTGGCGATTCCCGGGGTTGGTCGACCTTTGAAGGCACTTTGCGTTGTTCCTGCCGGGATGGAAGAAGGCACAGAGACCGCTGTCCCCTCTGAATCCATTGGCCTGATCGTTGGCGAAGCGGCTCGCTTTCGATTCTTCAGTTCGCCGGTTCGCAACAATGATCGACCGGGGGAACTGCTCAGTCGCTGGTCACAGGACGAAATTTCCGAAACGGATTCTTTGGAAGCCACATTGCCGGCAGAGGAAAACTCTGACGACGAATATGTGCCGGTCAAGTTTCACTCGCGAATTACGGAACTTGGAGTGCTTGAATTGTGGTGCGTCCACGAATCCGAGGACAAGCGCTGGAAACTGGAATTCAGCGTGCGCGACGACGCGGAAGCCACTTAGCAATAAATTGAGTGGAAATATTGGGCCTGGTCCGCCATAGTTCCGGAAGTAACAGGACGTTATTGCCGGAGAGCTTCATGTTGGCCAGCGTATTTGTACTTCTCACGACAGCAACCTGCGCGATGATGCCGTTGGCTGATGACGCGGAGTTGGCTCCTCAGGATCTGGTCGTCCAGGAGATTGACTCTGCACTTGTTCTTGGGAACGACCGGAACACTCGGCTTCTGCGGTTAGAGATCAAGGTCACCGTCACCAATTCCCGTGATGTGCCGCTTGATGTGGACCGTCATCTGTTCAGGCTGGATGCCAGTGGTGTCCCTCTGGATCCAGTAAACTCGAATCGCAGCGAGCCGCTGACGGCGACGAAACTGGCACCGTCGAAATCTGTTTCCGGATGGCTTACGTTCCCGGCAGTGGCTTATAACGGGCCGGAGATTCCCCTCGAACTGCAATGGGCGCGTGATCGTAT
Source organism: Planctomycetaceae bacterium (assembly GCA_947463775.1). GTDB lineage: Bacteria > Planctomycetota > Planctomycetia > Planctomycetales > Planctomycetaceae > SXXK01. Next base: position 4,834 of record CANHVD010000352.1, read on the forward strand.
AAAGGATGACAAACAGGACGCTGAGAACTCTCCACAAGGCGAATCGAAGCCATCGCGTGAAGTTGTAAAGTTGAATCTGAATGAGGCGATCAGAAAGCTCAACCTCTTCGAAGACAAATACGTTGGAGCGGATCGTGAACTGGTGGTTGTCTCGGTCCATCGGCCTCTGGACATTCTGTCCACGTGGGTTTTGTGCGACCATCTTAAGAAGATTTCTGAGCGGGGAATTCAGCGAGTTGTTTTCACGCCAGCCACGTCTGACACTCCGACGGTGCATGCAGAGTTCGTCCAGTTCCTCGCGTCTTTAATCGATAACAGGACGGAAGATTCTCAGGACCTTCCCAGCATGATTCCGCTTCCCAAGACTCCCGTGAAGCTGAAGCACGTCTCCTTAGCTGATTTCTCGGAAGCCTCCGAACGTGTCTTCCGCAATCCTCGATCACAGGTCACTCACTACGAATCGCTCGACGACGCCGTCTGTGCTGCGCTGACACCGATCTATCGGTTTGTGCCGGTTGAAAAAGCCGTGGTTGATCTCAGAAACCCGGATAGTGGCGTCAGGCGTGCAGCGATGGCCGGAGCTGCCGATCGACTGACAGCCGAACAGGCCAGTGCGATTATCGAACAGGCAGAGACTGGTTCCACGACGGTAAAACTTGAAATTGCCGCGTATCTCAATTTGATCCCGGGCGAAGAAGCCGTCAACGCGCTGAAGGAAATGTGTCTCGGCGAAAATGAACGAGTTGCACAGGTGGCCCTGCGTTCTCTGGTCAGAAGCCGCGACAATGCGGCTGAGCCGGCAATGGCCGAAGTGTGGAAGGCCGGATCGACAACTCCCAAACTGCAGTCCGAAGTGGTGCAGGCCATTTCCGAATATCCCGACGAACGCTGGTTGCCGCTCGTTGTGGATTATGTGCTCGTGTTTTTGCGGCAGGCAGCTCAACCCGATTCGGCTACGATACCTGCGAAGAACATCAGTGGGGCGTTGCGATTTCTTTCGGCTCAGAACGATTCGCGAGTCGAACAGGCCATTCGACGCGATCTGTTGAACATTCGCAATCCGATGATTCAGGATATGTTCGTGCAGCATCTTCTGAACCTGAAGATGTCAGGCAATGATGCTCTGATTCGGGAGTGTGTGACTCGTCGACTCAGAGAAGGACAAATCTCCGGCATGATTTGCACGGCTGCCATCAAGTATCGTGACCCGTCATGGACGGATCCTTTGATGGCAAGTTTTCGGCTTGCGGCAAAGGATGAAGGTGCGGCGACGCAGTTTCTGAACGCGGCTCTGGAGTGTGCGTCTCCGGAACAACTCAGTCAGATGGCGGAGAACTCCGCTGAGTTCTCCGTTCCACAACAGGCGGCCCTGATCCAGCATCTGGCACGTCTCGATCATCCTCGTTGGAGATCTTTGGCGACGGAACTGCTGGCAAAGAAAGAGCGAAATTGGCAACATGTCATTCCGTTGTTGTCACAGGATGGGTCTGAAGAGTCACTCA
>CANHVD010000353.1 GCA_947463775.1 Planctomycetaceae bacterium
CAACTGATTGTGTTGAATCGACTGTCGCGACGGGGTCTGTCATGAATAGCAGATTCGGTGGCGAGATGAACAAGACGGTGTTGGCGATGTCGAGCCTGTTTGGCCGTTAGTGGCCATGTAGCTCCGATTCGCCATACCGTCTTTTTTGTTTTTGTGGCGGCATGACTGCAGTATGCTCAGCTGTCTAATTTCGTCCAAACACGAGTTGACAGTGACGGGCAACATTTATACTGTGCGTCGACATGCGGCTCGTTGGTAACGCGAGCGTGTCTGAATCTGCCGAAGGAGCGACATCAGTGACGACGGTTGGGCAGCGAATCCGGGAGATTCGCAAGAGTCGCAATCTGACTCAGCGAGAACTGGCCGACCGAGTCGGCATTAATTTTACCTACTTGAGCCGCGTCGAGAATGATCGGCTTGATGATGAGCAGACTCCGCGTGAGGAGACTCTGCAGCGAATTGCCAAAGCGTTAGACGCAGATCCGGATGAGCTACTTTTGTTGGCAAGGCGAATTCCAGATGCGTATCGCGACAGAATCTTGTCTCGCCCCGGTGTCTTTCGAAAACTGTTGAATCTGTCTGATACTGACCTTGAGAGCCTCGTTGGTCAATTAGAACAGCAGGCTCGCCGCCCGAAGAATCACTAGCGATCGATGGAAATCACTGCACGGAGCCGGATTTTGAGGCTTCGTATCGAACTCAAGAAGAGCGACGAATCTCGCAGGGAGTGTGACTTGTGCGACGCCATGATTTGACCAATATGCGAACGCGTTCCATTGACGCAGTCACCGCCATGCGCATTCGGCAGTATGAACAACTGACGGGCGAACCCGTGATGTTCCCTGTGCCGATTGAAAAAATCGTCGAGCGAATTCTGGGACTGAATTTCGACTGGGTGGAAATTGAAGAGCAGCCGGGTGAGCAAATTCTTGCGGGACTAATTCCCGAAGAACGACGCATCGTGCTGAATAGTCGTCACCTTGATCTGTTTCAGAAAAAGCCGGGCTTGGAGCGCAGCACGATTGGTCACGAGGCCGGGCACTGGGACATTGATATCGATCGCACCAGCCTGCATCATCCGAGGTTGCCGGGGTTTGAATTGCAGACGAGCGTCGTTCGTCGACACGCGGCTGATCGTCAGGTGCTGGTCGAAGTCCTGAATCGCGCGGCTTATGATGAGCGCTATTTTGAGCTGTATCGTGAGCTGACGGCTGGTCAGGATTCCCCGGAAGTTCGCAGCGCCGTGGATAGATATCAGTCCTCGATGCTTATGCCCGACTGGCTTATCAAGTCCGTAGTTCGCGATGTCGACGTGACTTCATGGCCCACGCTCTACGAACTGGCCGAGAAGGCTCAGGTGACAATCTCTAATCTGACCGTACGGCTGCATCGACTGGGAGTGATCTACATTCCGGAGGGCAGTAGAGAAATCTACGCCGGGCGCGATGCCTATATTGGTCAGAAGCACTTGTTCTGATTGTGTCTGTCTCGATTTGTCTCATTGGTGATGTGACTTAAAAGAGATTCGGGCGAAGCGTTTGGCTTCGCCTTTTTCTGAGCCACTGTGTTGACAGTTTCTGGCAACTTTGTGTTTTCGTGTTGGCTGATTGCCGACGTTTCTGCCTTGAATGGAGTCTTGATATGTTGGTTCTTTCTCGCAAACTGCAGCAGCAAATCGTCATCCCGGATTTGAATATTCGCATCACCGTGCTTTCCGTGGGAACGAACCGTGTGCAATTGGGTATCGAAGCACCGAACTCAATTCAGATTACAAGACCGGAGATCAATGGTTTAACATCCGCGAATCGAGCGACGTCAGAGTGGCGTCAGGTTGTTGAGGTGTAGTTTCAGTGGAGTAAACTCGTGGGAGAATCGTTGAACACTGAAACGTGTGATGTCATTGTGATTGGTTGTGGTGGCTTTGGTTCGTCTGCGATGTTTCATCTGGCTCAACGTGGTCTGAAGGTGATCGGGATTGATCGATTTCACCCGCCTCATGATCGTGGAAGTTCGCACGGCGAGACGCGAATTATTCGCAAGGCTTATTTTGAGCATCCCAGTTATGTCCCGTTGTTGCATCGGGCGTGGGAGCTCTGGGAAGAATTGTCACAGAGTGTCGGCGAGCGACTGATCGAACAGCGTGATTTGTTGATGGCTGGTCCGCCTGGATCAGAAGTGATCGAGGGGGCTCGATTGTCTGCTCGTTTGTATGGGCTGCCAATGGAGAATCTGACGGCTGCTGAGGCCGCGATCCGATACCCGGAATTCCACTTACCCGAAGATTATGCAGTGGCGATTGAATCTACGGCTGGCTACCTGTGGGCCGAACGTTGCGTGGCTTCGCACTTGAACTCTGCTGCTTTACTGGGGGCGCAATTGCGGCATGATGAAACCGTGTTGTCGGTGTCGTCGTCGGGTGCTGGAGTTCAGGTTCAGACTGACCGGGGCTGCTATTCGGCAGGTGCAGCGGTTGTGACTTCCGGAGCGTGGACGGGGCAGTTGATGTCGGACTATGCTCGGCATATTTCGGTGCTCAGGAAAACGTTATGTTGGTTTCCGGCAACTTCTGAAAACTGGATTCGTAAAGATCGAGCTCCTTTGTTTTTTGTCGATGCTCCTGAAAGTCAGTTCTACGGTATTCCAAGTGTTGATGGGGAAACAATCAAGATCGGGATGCATACTGGCGGTGAGGTGATTTCTGATCCGTCCGATCTGTCGCGACAGGTGACCGATGACGACGAACGTCCTATCTCGCAATTTGCCGGGAAATATCTCGGAGGTATCAAGCCTCAAGCCAGCAGATCGATTATCTGCATGTATTCGATGACGCCGGATGGACATTTCCTGCTGGATCGATTGCCCGAGTTGCCAATCGTTGTCGCTGCAGGTTTTTCAGGGCATGGCTTTAAATTTACGAGCGTGCTGGGAGAAGTCGCGGCGGACCTGGTTCAGCGAGGGCAGACGGGGCTTGATATTGGGTTTCTGTCTGTCGGTCGATTCAGTGCCGGTCATTGAGCGTCACTTACTCGGTATCTGCTGAGTGACGTTGAGTCGTAGCTTCCCGAATTGCTCCTGGGCAGCAAATACTCGGCCTTGTTGACGTCGCAAAAACAAGGGGGCCGTCGCGTTGCCAAATCGTCGAGTCAAAGTCAGACTGCTGCGATTGTGTATGGACTTGAGATTCCTGCCACCTACTGCCTTCCCCCCTCAAAAGGACAACGAACAGATGTCCGTCCCTTGCGTACGTTCTATTTTTGGTAATCGTCGCTCATGCACTGCATTGGTGCTGCTTCTGGGTATTTGGTCGTCCTGTGTCAGTGCGTTAAGTACTGCCGCTGAAGACGATTTTCCAAAGGCATTCAACACCGATCCTCCGGATTCACATCCTCCAACTCCCGATGAGATGGTGAAGCTGATTGACGTCCCAGAAGGCTTCAACGTCACTCTGTTTGCCGGTGAGCCAGATGTGCAGCAGCCGATCTGCATGGATTTTGATGACAAAGGCCGACTGTGGGTTGCCGAATGTTACAGCTACAGCGGTGGTCCCTATGAGACCAAGTTGCGAGATCGTGTCATCATCCTGGAAGATACAGACGGCGACGGAAAGCATGACTCTCGCAAGGTGTTCTGGGACAAAGGTTTCATGCTGACTAGTCTTACCTGGGGCTTCGGCGGTCTGTGGGTTCTGCATGACGGAACGCTGTCTTTCATTCCTGATCGCGATGGCGACGATGTTCCGGACAGTGAGCCTGTCGTCATGCTGGACGGCTGGAGCAAGGATTGCGGTCACAACTTTGTGAGCGGCCTGATCTGGGGGCCGGATGGTTGGCTCTATGGTCGTCACGGGATTGTTGATACGTCATATCCGGGCGTGCCGGGAACTCCAAAAGAAGAACGCCCGTTCATGAATTGCGGCGTTTGGAGATATCACCCAATCAAGCACACAATTGAAGTTGTCTGTAACGGGACGACTAATCCGTGGGGGCTCGACTACAACCCCGATGGTCAGTTCTTCATGACGAACAACGTTCAGGGACATCTCTGGCACGTGATTCCCGGCGCGCGGTATCAGCGGATGTATGGGCAGGACTTCAATCCTCATGCTTACGAGCTGATGGATATGACGGCCGATCATTATCACTGGGATACGAAGACGAAGTGGAATGAAAGCCGTGACGGAGTGGCCAACGATCTTGGTGGCGGCCACTCTCACGTTGGTGGTTTGATCTATCAGGGGGACAACTTTCCGAAAGAGTATTTCGGAAAGATCTTCATGTGCAACACTCACGGTCGACGCATGAATGTGAATCGACTGGATCGCCAGGGCAGCGGCTACGTGGGCAAGCGAGAGCCGGACTTCATGATCGTGAAGAACCCCTGGTTCCGCGGTATCGACATCAAGATGGGGCCTGAAGGAGCGATCTACGTTTCAGACTGGTCCGACAACGGGGAATGTCATGACCATGACGGGGTTCATCGCACGAGCGGTCGGATCTATCGTATTGCCTACGGAACTCCGAAGCTCACGGCTTCTCAGGCTGCCGTGTTGAAGGGAAATAATAAGCTGGCATTCCTGAATAACGACTGGATAAACAAAGGCGACTGGTTCGGCCGTCATGGGCGTCGAATTCGTCAGGAACTGGTCGCCAGCGGCGAACTGTCCGGACGAGCACTCGCGTCGATGACTGGGTATGAAACGGTCAGCCAGTTGTTGTTTACTGAAGCTTACGGTGGAAACAATAAGGCTCAGTTGGAAGGGGCTCTGAGTTCTTCAGATCCGCTTGTGCTGGCTCAGGCAATTCAATTGGCAGCATCGACACCAGACCGTCGCACGGCCCACTTCGAAAACTTGAAAAAGGTTGCCGCCAAAGAACAACCAGCCAACGTTCTGTTGGCAATTGTTTCAGTGATGCAGAAGTTTGACGAGAATCAACGTGGTGGATTGATGGAAGCCGTTATTGGCTGTGCCGCGAATGCACAGACAATTGCTTCAGAAAATCAGCTCACGTTGATGACATGGTATGCGATTGAGCCAGTGGTTTCGCGAAAAGGCGCTGTGCAACTTCTGGAATCAACTCCGAAGCTTCAGATGTTTGCAGTCCGTCGACTGGCCAACGATATTGACCGTAATGCGGACAATGCGAACACCGCCCTGCTCTATGTTGGCAAACAGGTGGAGGCGAAGAAGAATGATCGCGCTGCGGCGATGCTGACAGGCTTTTTGACAGGACTTGCAGGTCGAGCAAAAGTCGATGCTCCGAAAGATTGGGCAACGATTGAAAAACAACTGAAAGCGAGTGAATCCAAAGACGTCCAGGTGCTCGGTGAGGCTTTGGGTGTACTCTTCGGTGACGGAGCTTCTATGGAAGGTCTGCGTAATTTGGCGGGTGATTCATCCGCTGATTATGTCGCTCGCGACAAGGCGATTCTGGCTTTGGCACAAGCCAAAGATGTGGATTCGATTCCAATGTTCTTCAATCTGCTCGGTGACCGGGCTGTCTATTCGACCGTCATTACAGCACTCGCCGGCTTTGATCATCCGGATACGGCCAAACAATTGCTGCAGCGGATGGGTGGATTCAAAGACGGAAATCGTGGACTGGCGATCGATACCATGGCCAGTCGTGAGAGCTATGCTCTGGAACTCATCGGTGCTATCGAAGGCGGACGGATTGATGCTCGTGAGCTGACGGCCGCTCAAGTCCGTCAGATGACGGCGTTCGGTAACGATAGAATCAAGAGCGTGCTTGAAGAAAAATGGGGCGTAATTCAGGAAACACCCGAAGCACGAATTGCGGCAATCAAAAAGTGGCAGGCTGTGCTGACTCCGGAAACGATTGCCAAAGCCGATCGTGACAACGGGGCGGCGATCTTCAAGAAGTCTTGTGCGAATTGTCACAAGCTCTACGGTGAAGGCAAAGCGATTGCTCCGGACCTGACTGGTGCGAATCGCAGCAACCTCGAATATCTGTTGATGAACATCGTCGACCCCAGCTCTGTCGTTCCTAAGCAGTTCACAACTTCAGTTCTGGCCTTGAAAGATGGACGAGTCATTACCGGGGTCGTTGTTTCAGAAACAGAACAGACGCTGGTCATTCAAACAGACAAAGAGCAACTTTCGATTTCGCGAGGTGATGTCGAGGAAACTCGCAACACTGGCAAATCTTTGATGCCAGACGGAATGCTGGATCCACTGACTGAAGATCAGGTGAGAGATCTGTTCGGGTTCATGATGCCGAAGAAGTGACAGTAGCCCGACCTGTCTTCAGGTCGGGATTTCTTCCGCCTGGTTGATCGGTTCAGTGTTGTTTC
>CANHVD010000354.1 GCA_947463775.1 Planctomycetaceae bacterium
ACTCGCTGCCTTCACCCAGTGTGCTGAACGCTTCAACCGTGCCGCCATGCAACTCGGTCAATCGTTGCACGAGAGCGAGGCCGATTCCCAGACCGCCCTGAGATCGGTCGAGCGATCGATCGGCCTGCGTAAACAGATCGAAGATATGTAGAAGCAATGCCGGAGAAATCCCAACACCCGTGTCGCGGACTCGGATAACGACGGAGGAAGTGGTGTGTGGCAAGTGGTTAGTGGTTAGAGAAGGCAGAGGAGTGGTGAGTGGCAAGTGGTTAGTGATGAGAGAAGGAACGGACGCTACTTTCTCGCCACCCGCCACTTGCCACTCGCCACTTTTTTCCGTCACTCGCCACTCGTCACTCTTTTCTCCAGCGCGCGTCGAAGGCCTGATAGCATCCGACTGATTTCCGCCGACATCGTGAGCAGTGAATCCAGGGTTGTTTGATTGAGCAGGCCCACTCGTTGACTGAGAAGCAAGTGTGTTTCGACTTCCATCAGCGATCCCCTCGCCACGCTCAGGAAGTTCAGGAATTCCTTCGTGTGCTGACGTCCCTGCCCCTCCGCGATGTTGGCTGGCACCGACGCTGCCGCTCTGCGAATCTGGCTCGTTAATCCGAAAAGTTCGTCCTTCGGGAAACTCTTCGTCGCCGCGTAACACTGCTCCGCCAGACTCATCGCTGCCTGCCAGACCTTGAGTTCTCGGTAGTGCTGCACTGTCATGGCGGGGCTTCGCAGTGTTGAGTGGCGAGTGGTTAGTGGTGAGAGAAGTAAGGGTCGGTATATCACCGTCCGCCTTTTTTTCTTTCTCGCCACTCATCACTCGCCCCTCACCACTCTTCTCCTTCTCGCCCCTCGTCACTCGCCACTCGCCACTGTTCTCTCTCGCCACTCGCCCCTCGTCACTCGCCACTATTTCCACTTCAACCGTTAGCCAGATATGGCCGCCGCCTTCGGTGTACTTGGAGGCGTTCGTCAGCAGATTCACAAGCACCTGTTCTAGGCGAGCAGCGTCGGCGAGCATCCAAACAGGGCTTGGTGGCAAAGTCACTGTGAGTTCTTGTCGGCGTTGTTCGATCAGAGGGCGAACGGTTTCGACAGCGCCTTCAGCGATTTGGCACATGGCAATGCGTTCAAGCCGCAGTTGGACTCGGCCGGTTGTGATGCGAGACACCTCCAGCAAGTCATCGACAAGATGCTGAAGTTGCCCCACCTGACGTTCGATGATCCCACGAGCCTGTTGCTGAGTTCGATTCTCCGTGGACTTCTGCAAACCCAGAAGCTGGACTGCATTGGCGATCGGAGCCAGCGGACTACGCAACTCGTGGCTGAGCATCGCCAAAAATTCGTCCTTGCGACGATGGAGATCGGACAGCTCTGAGGCCTGCGCCAGCATTTGCTTCTCCAGCCGTCTTCGTTCCGAGATGTCGCGAATATTGCATTGGATGACGGGGTGATGTCCTTCCTCGTATTTGTTGGCGACCATTTCGACCGGATGTTTCATGCCGTGACGATCCTCCAACGGCAGACTTTCGTACCGAATCGAACCGAGTTGGTCGAGCCGCTGCATGGCCGATACGCTTGCCTGCTTGTCTTTCAGGAAACCAATTTCCCAGAGTTCTTTTCCCAGGAAGTGTTTGGCCGGATAGTCGAGAAGCGTCGTCAGGAATGGATTGACGTGGGTGATCTTGTGAGTGGACGCGTCGAGTATCAGAATTCCATCATGGGCCGCTTCGAAAAGGCGACGAAAACGCGTTTCCGAGTCTTCCAGTTTGGATCTTGCCCGCCTCTTATCTGTAATATCCACGTGGCTGACGACGACGCCCGAGTTTCCGTATCGCATGCGCTTCGCATGCATCGCGTACCACTGGTCTCTGCCGGGAGCCGGGCAGGAATACTCGGCAACGAACTCAGCGCGAGAACCGTTCAGGACTTCTTCCAGCCCTTCTATCGTTGCCAGAACATGCGGTGCGCCTTTGGCGATGGAGTTGCGGCAGAGATCAAGATAGTTGAGACCGACCGACGAAGCATCCAGGGCACCGCCGTTTTCAACCGACAATAAATCCCACGGTTTGTTGACCGCAAGGATATTGCTAAGGTCGTCAAGGACGACAACGTGCTCCGGAAGTGAATCGAGAACCCCTCGCACAAATTCCCCGCCAGCTCGCACGATTTCGGAAGCATTCTTCTCGGCCGTCACATCGAACGATGCGAGCATGGCATGGGCCGGATGTTTGTCGGCACCTTCGCCCTCGAAGAAAACCTGCTTTCGCACTCGTAGCCAATGAACTTCGCCGTTGGGCCAGATTACGCGATGATCCATCGCGAACCAGCCCTCGCCTGTCGGCGAAAGAGATTCAGCAATGCGGCGTTGTAGTTCGGGGCTGTCGTCCGGATGGAACGTGGCGTGAACTGAAGCTCGGGGGACAGTCATCGCCACTTCGCCGAGCCCAAACAACCTGGCGGCATCGGCCGAAAGATGATTCATGCCCGTTGTGTAATTGATTTCGGCAATCGCCAGGCCAGACACCTTGACCGCCAACGCAAGTCGGGAAGCGCCTTCCTCAATTGAATTTTTATCTGCCACTCGTTCAGTAACGTCACGGATTGAGCTGGAGATGAGTAGTCCTGCTGCTGTTTTCAGTGGGCTCAGACTCACCTCGATAGGAAACTCTGTCCCGTCTTTCCGCAGTCCCAACATCGCTGGACCGGCATTCATCGCGCGAGTTTTTGGGTGTTCCGTGTAGGTCGCTCGTTGTTCCACATGCCGATGATCACTTCGCGCGGGGATCAGCATCTCGACGTTGGCCCCCAGCAATTCCAGGCGGCTGTAGCCGAAGATCCGTTCGGCCTCCGCATTGACGAGAAAGATCTTGCCTTCCTGATCGACAATGACCATCGCGTCGGGAGCGGATTCCAGGAGCGTTCGAAACTGCTCCTCGCTTTCTCGCAGTGACTTCTCGGACTTCACGCGTTCTCGCAGCATGGCGAAACGCTCGATCGCATTATCGATTGCTCGAGTCAGGCTGTCCGCCGATAGCCAGCTTTTGCCGAGATAGTCCTGTGCGCCCGCTCTCAACAGCGTCTGACCGGCTTTCCTGTCCGATCCTGTGATGACAACCACCGGACACGGAGGCATCGCCTTGCCATTACAAAGGGAGACGAGCACCTCAGCAGCATCCATATCGGGCAGGTGATCCTCCATTAGCACACAGTCGAACGGTGAGTTCTCGTTCTCCTGCATCAGCGCCAGTGCGGAGAGCCCCAGTTCAGCTTCGAAGAATTCGTACTTCTGATCAGACCCTGTCAGCAGCATCTGCTTCAGGTTCGCCCGGCTGTCCGCGTCATCTTCGACGATCAGAATTCGCTGATTCGAACTACTCATACTCGTTAACTGCTTTCGGGAAGCGGCAGAACTGTGCTTCGTAAGCCAATAGAAAAAGTGCTCTGCGTAATTTTTTTCCTGGTCGCTCAACCCTCAGCGGCAGGGCCGTGGCGGTTTGTTGACCGGCTCGTTTAACCTCGAGATGTAGGTTGGACATTCTTGTCCGACTGTGTTTCGACGGGCAGGGATGCCCAACCTGTTCCAACAGTTCTTGGCTGAACGCTATCGCGTTCCAGCGGATCGTCTTGAGATCACAAACTCAGCCCTAATTCATTGCCCCGGGAAGGCACGACCTGCTCGACAACCATCGCGAGAATCTTTTGCAGCTCTTCAAATCGAGCCGGCTTCACGAGATGGTGAGTGAAACCCGCTGCACTGGATGTCTGTCGGTCTGAATCCTGTCCATAGCCGGTCAATGCCACGAGGACAACATGCTTCATGTCGGGATGTGCTCGCAGTTGCTTCGCGACTTCGTAACCATTAAGCCCCGGCAAGCCAATGTCGAGCAGCACAATGTCCGGGCGATACTCAATCGCCGCCTTCACGGCCTTCAGGCCATCATGGGCCGTCTGAACATCATGCCCTGATGCTCGCAACAGCATCGAGAAACTTAAGGCCGTGTCGACGTTGTCATCTACTACGAGAATTCTAAGCGGAGTGGCGAGTGACGAGGGGTGAGTGGCGAGTAAAGACGAATTCTGGGACTCACCACTCGTTACTCGCCCCTCGCCACTCGCCACCGGCAGTCGTACGATGAACTCGCTACCTTGCTTGAGCGTACTGAGAACTTCAACAGTTCCGTTGTGCAGTTCCGTCAGTCGTTGCACGAGTGCCAAACCGATTCCCAAACCGCCCTGTGATCGGTCCAGCGAGCGATCCGCCTGAGTGAACAAGTCAAAGATGCAGGGAAGCAGATCAGCTGTGATTCCGACACCGTTGTCTCGTATGCGGATGACAGCGGAAAGAGTGGTTAGTGGCGAGTGGTGAGTGGTGGGAAGAGGAGTTGTGAGAGCAGTTCCAGATTCTGCCTTCTCATCACTCGTCACTCGCCCCTCGCCACTTGCCTTCTCGCCACTCGCCACTAACTCCACCGTCAGCCAGATATGACCGGCTTCATCTGTGTACTTGGCCGCATTTGTCAGAAGGTTCACAATGACCTGTTCCAGGCGTGCGGCGTCGGCATTTAACCAAATTGGTTCCGACGGTACGGAAACGGAGAATTCATGGCGACGCTTTTCGATTAACGGGCGAACTGTTTCGATCGAGCCTTCGATGATGTCACTGATCGTGACGGGAACTCGGCGAAGCTGCACCATCCCGGTGGTGATGCGAGAAACTTCCAGCAGATCATCCACCAGATGCTGCAGTTGAGACATTTGTCGTTCGATAATTGCCCTGGACTGACGCTGGACGAGACTCTCCGTACCTTTTTGCATCCCCAGCATTTGCACGGCATTGGTGATTGGTGCCAGCGGACTTCGCAACTCATGGCTAAGCATCGCCAGAAACTCGTCCTTACGACGATGGAGGTCGGATAGTTCGGCCGCCTGATTCTGCATCTGCTTTTCGAGTCGACTGCGTTCTGTCACATCACGAGCAGACGCGAAAACGCCCTGCAGCTTTCGCTCACGATCGTAGAACGTTGTCGCGTTGTAGGACACGATCGTTTCCTGTCCGTTTCTTGCCCGAGCCGTGAGTTCGTAATCAGTGAGCTTGCCTTCAGACAAAACCAGTTTGATCCCCGATTCAGCTCGTTCGGGGTCCGTGAAATAATCCTTGAACGGCGCGCCAATGAGTTCATCGCGAGTACACCCGGTGAGCAACTCCATCTGTTTGTTGACGTCGCTGATGATTCCGCGTGGGTCCGTCGTCATCAATGCGTCAATGTTGGATTCAATCAGAGAACGCGTGTAAAACTGCTGATCGCGAACTCGCTGATCCAGCAGCATTCGTTCAGCCTCCACCTGCTTACGAGCCGTGTTGTCTGTGCCGATCAACAAGTACCCAATGATCTCATTCTGAGCATCTCGCAGCGCGGTGACGGAGACGACGGCCGGAAACCGGCTGCCGTCTTTGCGGATGTAGGTTAATTCGTAAATGTCTTCGATTCCTCGTGATGCTTTAAACACGAGGGCCTCAAAGCCAGGCGTGATCGGAGTATTCAGCTCAACGCTCAGGGACTTCGCTCTTGCCACAACTTCCTGCGGGTCAGAGATATCGGCCGGAGTGATCGTGTTCATGACCTCCGCCGCCGTATAGCCCAGCATTCGCTCCGCACCGACGTTGAAAATCTGGATGACGCCCTTCGCATCTGTGGCAATGCTGGAGAAATTCGCACTATTGAAGATTGCGCCCTGCAACGCTCCAGCCTTCACAAGTGCTTCTTCGGCTTGGCGGCGAGCCGTGACGTCTTCCATCGCCAGAACCAGCAATTCGCCGTGCTTCCCGGCCTGAAGCTTGCGTGCGTTCAGTAGCATGACTCGGCGACCGATGTCCGGAAATGTGTGTTCGAGTTCAAAGTCGTCAAATACGGAGCTCTTGGGAACGATGTCTTCCAGCAGGGTTCTGAGGTCAGGAATATCCCATTGCCCATTGCCAAGTTCGTAGATCAGCCGTCCCTCGGTCTCGGCCGGAGACACGTGAAACGTCTGATAAAACGCTCGATTCGCACTCCGAACTCGCAGCGTGGCGTCCAGAATCAACAGCGGTTCTCGCACCGTATCGACAATGTTCTGCGCGTAGTTCTGAATGTCGTCAATCAGTGGAATGGAGTCCGGCATGGTTGAGTTTCGAATCCGTTCGAAGTTTTCCTAAAGGCATAAAAAAAGCCGATGTGGAGGAACCTCGCAATGAGAGTCCTCCACATCGGCTTACCGATCGACCTGCACCTGAA
>CANHVD010000355.1 GCA_947463775.1 Planctomycetaceae bacterium
GAAAGTGTGTCAGGATTGTGTGCATCTCCTTATCACCCCCTACACGCCTAACGGATCGCCGAGCCTGGCAAAATGACCACCGACTCAAGACCTCCGCAAGACTGCGAAATCACCTACACCGCGATGAGAGCAGCCTTCGTCAGCACGCTCGACAGTTTGCTGAGATATGCACTGGACCCTGACACGGCCTCGGAAAGTTCGTCTGGCTTTATGTCGTGCTTCCCTATGCTGAATGGCATGGCCCCTCAAATCCAGATGGAATGTCTGCTGAGAACCTGGCAGAGGCTGGCGGCTTCCACGGATGCCCCGGTATTGTTGGACGAACTCGTCGTTTACGCGGCCCTTGAATCTTTGGCCGGCGTAACCTCCGAAAAGCAGAGCGCCTCACTCCGAGTTGTGCTGAACGGACCACGGGTTATCTCCGCTGAGCCTGAACACTGGCTGCATTCAAAAACTCGCTGTATGCAGATCGCCGGGCCGACTCCGCGACAGACCGTATTCTTGCGAGAGCTGCAGCAGATTGAAGATCCCTGCCCCTGGCTGGAGTCTGAAATGGGTTCCAACTGGTGTGAGAATCGAGAAGAATTGCTGGACCTGGTTGGTTGTTGGGTCGCTCAAAAGGACCTGATTTTGGGCTCAGAAGGCCTCCTGACCAAGGATGAACAGGATATCCTTCGGGCGTTTTTTGAGGAACATCCCGGCCTGGCAAGGTAAGAACGCTGCTCTGACGACTATCATGTGATCCGCTGGCCGTAGCCTTTTGACTGGAGTTCAGGCTCTGACGAGGGTTTCTGGTTCAGCAATCGGATCGAAAAAAAGGGATGAACAAGAGGAATCGCACTCATGGCGAAGAAACAAGCCGTCAAAAAGGCTGCTCGTCCGGCCAAAAATGTTGCCAGGACTTCGTCGGCGTCCAAAGTGGTCAAGAAGGTCATTAAGAAAAAACCTGCTGCGAAACCCGTCACAAAGTCGTCAGTCGCTCGCAAACCTGCCGCGCCAAAGCCTGTGGTGGCAAAAGCCGCTCCGCCAAAAGTCGTGGCTCCCAAGCCCGTTGTCGCGGAAGTTGAAAGCCCTGCACGGAAGAAAGGTGTTCGCAAAGCCACCATTACGACTGGCATCCGCGATGCTAAGCCTGTTCGCAAGCTTGGCCGATCTCGAATCCCAATCGACGCTCCGCTGGATGTCGTTTTCCAGAACGATATGCAGGCCAAAGAAGCCTTCATGTTTCTGGGCATTCATTCGATTCGCGATCTCGAACAGTTCAATCCCGACGAACTCGTTCTGCGTCTGACAGGTCCCGCGAAGCTGACGGTTGGCCGTATCCGCAAGATTCTGGCGATGAACAATCGCTGTCTGACAGGCGATGAAGAGTTCGCACTGGAATTTCAGGAACTCCTCAGCCGACCTCGCGAATAGGCCGAGGCCAACAACTGTTGATCAACTGGAAGCTCGGTTTTCAAAAAGCCGGGCTTCTTGTGTTTGAATCCTCCGCTACGCAGGCCTGCTGGATTTGCTAAACTCGCGGCCGACTGTGCCATTTGAAAAGACATCCTGTCTCCAATTTGAGTTCTTGCCCCAATGACTGCTTCGTTTCCTCCAGTTGAAGACCAGCTCCGAATTATTACTCGCGGCATCGAAAAGATCGTGCCGCAGGAAGAGCTGCGCAAGAAGCTCCAGCATAGCAAAGATACTGGAGTGCCCCTGCGAATTAAGTACGGCATCGACCCGACCGGTATCGATGTCCATCTGGGGCACACGGTACCGCTGCGAAAAATGAGGCAGTTTCAGGATCTCGGACATCAGGCCGTGATCATCATCGGAAACTACACGGCCCTTGTCGGTGACCCCAGCGGCCGCGATGAAGCTCGCAGCAAACGACTGACCGAAGCAGAAGTCGAAATCAACGCAAAGACCTACCTTGAACAGGTCGGTAAAGTCGTGGACATGTCTCGCGCCGAGGTCCATCGCAACGGGGACTGGTTTGGAAAGATGTCGTTCGCGCATGTGCTGTCGCTCTGCGGACGAGTGACCGTAGCTCAGTTGTTGACTCGAGACGACTTTGCCAAGCGATATCGCGAAGAGAAGCCCATTTTTCTCCACGAGTGCCTCTACCCCGTGATGCAGGCCTGGGACAGTGTCGAAATCAAATCGGACGTGGAACTAGGCGGCACCGAGCAGCTTTACAGCTTTATGCTGGCCCGTGACCTGCAGGCTCAGGAGAACCTGAATCAGCAGATCGCCGTGATGTCACCGATCCTGGTGGGTCTGGACGGTATTCGCCGCATGGGCAAGAGCCTCGGCAACTATATCGGGATCAGTGAATCTCCTTACGACATGATGAAGAAGTTCATGCAGCTTCCTGACGGTGTCATGAAGATGTACTTCGAACTGCTGACGGAAGTTCCACTGGATGAAGTGGACCGACTGCTGGCCGGCCATCTGAAAGAAGCCAAAGTCACTCTCGCCAAGCTGGTCATTGGTCAGTATCACTCGGCCGCCGACGGTGATGCCGCTGCCGCTCGATGGCAGGCAGAAATTGGTGGCGACGCGTTGCCAACGGATATTCCGGACGTCGCGCTGGCCGCGTCGAATCTGACCGACGGCACGATCACCGCTGTCAGGCTTTTGACGGCCCTCAATCTTTGCCCCAGCAACGGGGAAGCTCGTCGCCTGATTCAAGGCGGCGGTGCGAAACTGGGTGAAGAGAAAACGACGATCGAATCTCACGATCAGCAGATAGCTGTCACCGATGGGCTTTTGGTTTGGGCCGGGAAGAAGAAGTACTGCCGCGTGAAACTCGGATGATCGGCCCGGTCGTTTTGAAGTTGGGCGGCAGTCTGTTGGCAATTCCCGACCTGATAAACCTTCTCGAGGCTGTTATCGATCGGCTGCGTCCATCGCCTGTCCTGATTGTTCCAGGAGGTGGTGCGGCAGCGGACGTCATTCGCGATCTCGATCGAAAGCTGCAATTGTCCCCGGAGAAAGCTCACCGCGACGCTATTGCCGCGATGTCGTACAACGCCGCCCTGCTCTGCCGGCTCAACAAGTCCTTGCGACTCGTCCGGAATTACGACGAAGCCAAACGAGTCTGGTCTGAGGGACACTCGGCCGTTCTTGATGCCGATTCGTTTTTTTTCAGCCAGCCCGACCACAACAACGAAGACTCACTACCAGCGTCCTGGGACATCACCAGCGATTCCATCGCCGGATGGACAGCCCGACAATGGCAGGCCGACCGAATAATTCTGGCAAAATCCTGCGATGCCCCGGAGACAAACCTGTCAGCTCTGTGTCAGTTAGGAATGATCGACCGGGCTTTTGCAACGAGCGTCGGGCACGTTCGTACCGAGTGGCTGAATCTGCGATCGCGATCAGCCTGCTTCGTGCCTGTTGCCAGATAACCAGTGGTGTTTCAAGTCGCTGCCTTCGTCCTGGCAAACAATTCAAACAATGCGATGACCGTTTCGAGAAGATTGCTCTTCGTGAAATCGATAGACTAAGCGAACCGACCGACATGGCTCAGTTCTTACGCTGTGTCAATACTTGATTTTGGCGTAGGATGGGCATTCTTGCCCGTCAAAACCCTGTCGGACAAGAATGTCCAACCTACATGTCTGGGTTTGACAACTCGCCCGGGGCACAAGTTATCGGAGCAAGGTAACCAAGACTCGTGACAACTTCCCGATACCACAAGCAGATGCTGTTCGCCGGTATCGGCAAAGAGGGACAGCAGAAACTCGCCGACAGTCGAATCCTATTGGTGGGCTGTGGAGCACTTGGCTGCGTTCTGGCCGATGCGATGGTTCGAGCTGGCGTGGGGCATGTTCGCATTGTCGATCGTGACTTCGTCGAACTCAGCAACCTGCAACGTCAGGTTCTGTTCGATGAACAGGACGTAGCCGATCACCTGCCCAAAGTGATTGCGGCCGCTCGACGACTTCGACGAGTCAACTCCGAGGTCACGATCGAACCAATTGTGGCCGATGTGGACTATGGCAACATCGCGGAACTTGCGGATGGTGCTTCTCTGATCCTCGATGGCACGGACAATTTTGAAATCCGCTATTTGATCAACGACCTTTCGCTCGAAAAGAACATTCCCTGGATCTTCACGGGCTGTACCGGAGCGGTCGGTCAGGTCATGCCCGTGTTTCCTAACGAATCAGCCTGTCTGCGATGTTTGATGCCACTACCACCTCCGCCTGGGGCTACGGAGACTTGCGATACGGCGGGAGTTCTGGGGCCGGCTGTCAATGTGGTCGCTTCGCTGCAGGCCGCGATCGCTCTACGAATTCTGGTGGGACAGAGTCAACAGATTGATCGCAAACTGCACATCGTCGATGTCTGGAATGGCTCATTTCGTGCCGTCGATGTGAGCAAACTCCGGGAATCCCAACAGTGCCCGGCCTGCCAGAATGGTGAACGCTTGTGGCTGACCGGCAGTCAACGTTCGGCGTCAACGGTTCTCTGCGGGCGAAATGCGGTGCAGATCACTCCGCCTGAAAAAATGGCCCTCTCCCTCAACGATCTCGCAATTCGGCTGGCTTCCTCCGGGAGTGTAACGTCCAATCCGTTCCTCGTTCGTGTTACAATTGCCCGCTCAGCAGAGCAGCCAGCGGTCGAATCTTCCGCCGCTGACGTTGTCGCAACGAGTGAGACCACGCCGTTGGAACTGACAATTTTCCCGGACGGGCGAGCGATCATCCGGGGAACTAGCGACCCGGCTGTCGCTCGAACGCTCTATTCTCGCTACGTTGGTACCTGAGCGATACTGTTCCTGGGTCAAAGCTTCTTCACAGGCGGATTCCATGTTTTCTCAGACTGTCGAGTATGCATTGCGAGCCGTCGTGCATCTGGCGATGAAATCTCCGCAACCACAAAAGACAGCCGAGATCGCTGAAGCGACGCAGGTGCCGTCGGCTTATCTGTCGAAAGTTCTGCAAGGCCTGAAGGAAAAAGGCATCGTACGTCTGCAGCGCGGGATCGGAGGCGGAGTCGCACTCGCACATCAACCGGACCAGCTCACGATCCTGGACATCGTCAACGCAGTCGATCCGATCAAAAGGATTACGACTTGTCCCCTCGATCTGAAGTCTCACGGCACCCGACTTTGCGCGCTGCATTTCCGAATGGATCAGGCGCTGAAGTCGATGGAGACGGCATTCCGCTCAACAACACTGGCTGAACTGCTGCAGGATTCCAATCCCAGCGTCCCGCTGTGCGATCAATTCGAAGCCAGGCTATAAGCAGCCATCAGAGCTGTGGAAACGGTCTCAACAAGTTGTCGACGAGGCACGGGCTTCTTTAGTACTGTATATGCCTGGGCGTCCTGGGCATCGCGACAAACGTCTTCACTGGTGTCCGACGTAATCAGGATACAGGGTCGAACAATATCCAGCCGCTTCATGGCTCGCAGTGTTTCGATCCCGGTCAAAAACCGCATGTGCATATCGAGCAGCACAATGTCGATCCGACGACTTTGCACGACTTCCAGGGCTTCTTCACCGGATTCCGCTTCGTGAAGGACGAGAAACGGACGGTCTTCCAGGACTTCTCTGAGGACCGAGCGAAAGGACGGATTATCGTCCGTAATCAGCAGCTGAAACTGTTTTTCGACCAGAGCAACCATGATTCAAGTAACCTGAAACTGGGAGTACGTCTGCGAGATTGCATCCTGCAGCTTGAGACGAACATTTCCACCCGAGCCCGCACTATCCAAAGGATCGCCACTTTTTTCCAGTCTGAACTCCTGACGGACCGCCTTTTTTCCTGACTGCCGAAACGCTGCTCTCCCGGCTGTCAGTTCCCGTCGACGGAGCGACGGGCGTACGGTACACCCGTCGCTCCGCCGACGGGACTATTTCGCCGGCTCAGTGGCCGGTTCCGCCCGTTTCAGCTCCAACAAAAGCGTGTGTGCGTCGCGGAATCTGGGGGCCTGTTCCAATGCCAGCAGGACATGACGGCGAGACTGGGCGGTATCGCTCTCTTTCAACATTCGGGCAATTCGATAATGCAGCCTCGGAGCATCATCCGACTGCAGCTCCAAAAGACTCGACAATTGAGCCACCGCGACTTCGTTCTGCTTTAGAGTTTCGGCAGCCGCCAGAGTCTTCTGAATCGCTGAGATCTGAAACGGATCGATCCCAAAAATCGTTTGCCCCTGCTCAATGACCCGTTCCGATTGATTGGCTTCGTTGCAAATGTCCTGCAAACGGACGGCCGCTTCAAGATCATCAGCTGTCCTAGCCAGATGTTCAGCCAGGACTGC
>CANHVD010000356.1 GCA_947463775.1 Planctomycetaceae bacterium
CCTGGTGGATAAGTGCCTGGTGGATAAGTGCCTGGTGGATAAGTACCAGGCTGCTGAGGACCATAGCCTGGCGGTGGGCTGCCTTGTGGATAATGTCCCGGATACTGTCCTCCAGGCCCATAGCCAGGTGCCATCATGCATCCAGGCAATGACAAGAAGACCAAAATTACAGCGCAACACCGCAGCGCAGCTGAGAACATCGACATGCAAGACCTCCGTGACGAATGGTCACCGATCCTGCGCTCTCAGAAAGAATTGCTGGGCAGGCACACGTTGAGGCAGCACAAAGGGTTAAGAAATCCCGTGCGGCGAGTCGTGTCAGCATAAAGAGAGAGAGCGAAAGAAATGAGTTGAGACAGGTGAGATTGAGATTCGCGAGAAATAGGAGATTCATTCTGCTGTGTAAATACGTGTTTTCTGCCGTCTGCCCCATCGGAGACGCATTTTCTGCCGTGTTACCCCAGAGCGAAGGCCCATGGACCACATGCTCCAGCAGAATCTGCCGCAACGACATTCTTCGTCAAACGATCGTCGCAGACCAATCGCTGGTGACTCGAGACCACAATAGCTTTAATCCACGATCGAGAGTAGTTTCAACTTCCGCTCTCGATGCGGCACTTGAATTTTGATCAGAAAGCCAGCCTCATGACTCATCAACACCCTTCTCGAATGGGTCATCCTCGCCCATCGGTGACAAGCCCCAGTGCGCCGCCGATTTATCAGACGACCGCCTTTGATGTCCCGGATCTGGATGTGCTGCAGGCCCTGTATGAAGGGAAAGCCTCCGGAGACGTTTACACTCGCGACAGCAATCCCAACCATACCGCTCTGGCAGAATCGATCGCGATCATGGAAGACGCAGAAGCCGGAGCTGTGTTTGCCTCCGGCATGGGCGCAGCAGGCAGCATTTTTCTGGCTCTGACTTCGGCCGGAGATCACGTCATCCTGGCTCGAGCACTCTATGGGAAGACGCTGCAACTGGCGTCTCGCATGCAGCAAAAGTTTGGGCTGAGGATTTCCTACTTCGATGCGGACCAGCCTGAGCAGCTCAAGGAACTCCTGACGGAGAAAACTCGCTTCGTCCTTGTGGAGACAGTTTCGAATCCGTTACTTCAAGTCGCCGACATCGAAGCGATTGCCAGTTATCTGAGTGACAGCATTCCTCTGGTCGTCGACAGCACGTTTACGACCCCCGAGTTGATTCGTCCCCTGAACCTCGGGGCATCGATTGTCTTCCATAGCGCGTCGAAATATCTGAATGGCCACGGCGATGTCATGCTGGGAGTCGCCGCGGGCAAGAAATCCCTGATCCGACAATTGAGCGAAACCTCCAGCATCTTTGGGCAAAATCCGAACCCTTTTGAATCGTGGCTTTGCCAGCGAGGCCTGAGGACATTGCCGCTGCGAATGAAACAGATCTGCCAGACAACATTGGAACTCGCCCGTGAACTTTCGCGGCATCCGGCCGTCCAAAAAGTCCACCACCCGCTGCTTCCCGGGCATCCGAGTCAGGCTATCGCCAGTCGGCTCTATCCAGACGGCACCGGCGGAATTCTGGCCATGGAACTGGCGGGGGAGGGCTTTTCTGTCGTCAATCGCTTCATGCAGGCGGCGTCAGGGATGCCGTTCTCGCCGACTCTGGCGGACGCCCGCACCACGATTTCGCACCCGGCGACCACTTCCCACCGGTTTATGACGGCCGAACAACGAGCGGGAATCGGCATTCGGGACGAATTGATCCGGGTGTCTGTCGGCTTAGAACCAGTGGAACAGCTAAAAATCGAGTTTTCGCAGGTGCTCGAAGCGATCGCCGGCTGAATTCGAGCCAAACACGGGCAATCGCAACGAACGGCTTGTCACCGAGTTTCACTGGCGATATCATCCGCGTTTCGATTTTTCCGGCCCGTTCTGCGCGCAGAGCGGACTCCGCGCTGACCATTGGCCAGCGTAGCGAAGCAAGTCCATGACATCAATGGCTTTGCGCCTGATACCGATTCTTCCACTTCGGCAGTTTCGGCCTCGTCTTTCGTATTCAGAATTCTGATTTCGTCGTGTTCGAAAACATCACACAAAGTCTGGGAAAGGCCTTTTCGGCTTTCCGGGGAACCGGAAAGATCACGGAAAGCAACATCCGCGACGGCATGCAGCAGGTCCGCACGGCTCTGCTGGAAGCTGACGTTGCGTACGATGTCGTCCAGGATTTTGTTAAGCGGGCGACGGAAGAGGCGATTGGCGAAAAGGTCCTGAAATCGCTGCGTCCTGAGGAACAGATCGTCGGGATCGTTCATCAGCAGTTGATTGATTTGATGGGTCCGGTGGATCATTCACTGGCCATCAAACGCGACGGCGTCAGCATCATCATGATGTGCGGTCTGCAGGGATCCGGAAAAACCACAACCTGCGGCAAGCTGGCTCGAAGATTAAAAGAAGCCGGGCATTCACCGTTCCTGGTTGCGGCCGACTTGCAGCGACCGGCGGCGATTGAGCAATTGAAGGTGATCGGCGGACAGGTTGGCTGTCCGGTTTATGCTGAGGACCCAAAGATCAGTAATCCCGTTCAGGTCTGCAAAAACGGGGTTAAAGAAGCGAAGCGAGTCGGTGCGAAGGTCGTGATTCTCGACACCGCAGGCCGATTACACGTTGACGCGGCTCTGATGAAAGAGCTGCAGCAAATTGACAGCAGCGTTGCTCCGGACCAGGCTCTTCTGGTTTGCGATGCAATGACTGGTCAGGATGCGGTCAACAGTGCCAAGGCGTTTAATGACGCCTTGGAACTGGATGGCGTGATTCTTACCAAGCTGGACGGGGACACTCGCGGCGGAGCAGCGCTGAGCGTCAAAGCCGTCACTGGCGTCCCGATCAAGTTTATTGGTGTTGGTGAACAGCTGGATCGGCTGGAGGAATTCCATCCGGATCGAATGGCTGGTCGAATTCTGGGCATGGGCGATATCGTTTCGCTCTTTGAAAAGGCTCAGAAAGAATTCGACGAAGAGGACATGCTGCGTCAGCAGGAGAAGATGCAGCAGGGTAAGTTCACCCTGGAAGACTTCCGCAAGCAGATGCGGCAGATCAAAAAGCTGGGTTCCATGCGAGAAATCATGAAAATGATTCCGGGCATGGGAGCCATCGTGGATCAGATGGGCGATCTGAACCCGGAAGACGACATGCGGCGAATTGAGGGAATCATCAACTCGATGACCCCAAAAGAACGCCAGAATCCAGACGTTATTGATCGCGGTCGACGTAACCGTATCGCCTGCGGCAGCGGTGTACAACCGGCTGATGTGAACAAGCTGCTGAAGGACTTCTCCGCGATGGGGAAGATGATGCAGGGCATGTCCAGCATGGGCCTGCGTGATCGAATGCGAGCAGTCAAAGGCATGGCCGACGGCGGATTCATGAATCCGGGGGCCGAGCTGATGGAAAAGAAGATGAGAAGTACTCGCGGGCCGTTGAATCAGGACGAAGCTCGAGAGAAGAAGAAGAAACAGAAAAAAGAAGCACAAAAAGCGAAGAAGAGGAACCGAAAGAAGTAGGACTTCAATCGCCGCAGTGTTTCGTCCCGACAGGGATCGGCAGTTTCTGCCGAAGTTTGTAAAAGACAGTTTATCCTGAGCCAGCAGCGTGGTGCGAAAAACCAGGCTGCTGACTCAGGGTTAACAGAGGATAGAACAAGAGTTACTTGAAACCTTTTACGTTGGTGAATGCACAATTTCAGACCGCTTTGTGTAGTCGTCGACGATTGTTTTTGTCAGTTCAGGAGTAGCAATGGCTGTTCGAATTCGCATGAAGAAAATGGGACGCAAGCACCGTGCGTTCTTCCGTATTTGTGTTATGGACTCCCGCGTTCAGCGCGATGGGAAGGCGATCGAGGAAGTTGGTTTCTACGATCCAATGGTCCACGACAAGTCTGCTCGCGTTAAGCTGAACCTTGAGCGAGTTGAATACTGGATGTCCGTTGGTGCACAGCCAAGCGAAAAAGTGAACGCCCTGATTCGCAAGGTTAAGCAGAACAAGTTCGGCAAGGCCCTCGCGCCTCCTCCGATGCTGGCTCCAAAGGTTAAAGAAGTCGCAACTCCAGCAGAAGCTGAAGCTCCTGCGGCCGAGTAATCCGGATCAGACTGCTGCTGGGTCTTGTTCGGACTTCAAAAGTCTTCAGGGCGTTTCACTTCTAACTGAGTGATGCTCCTGAATCAAAAGTTCGACCATGGTCTCCAGTCAGCAAATGGGACATCGGCTGTTATGCGGTTTGATATCCTCACCCTGTTTCCGGAGATGTTCGAGGGATACCTTGGACAAGGTCACCTGAAACTGGCAATTGAACGCGGTCTGGTAGATATCAAGCTGCACAATTTCCGGGACTATGCTCCTGGAAAACGACGGCAGATCGATGACAAGCCGTTTGGTGGTGGTCCAGGCATGCTGATGATGTGTCAGCCGGTTTTCGACTGTGTCGAAACTGTGCAGGCTCAGTCAGAACCGCCCGGACGATTACTGATGATGACCCCTCAGGGTCGAAAATTGGATCAAAAGCTGGTTGAGGAACTCGCTCAGGAGCCTCGACTGCTGTTGCTCTGTGGACGGTATGAAGGTTTTGATGACCGGATCCGTCAGGGGTTGCAGCCAACTGAGATTTCGGTGGGCGACTTCATCTGCAATGGTGGAGAAGTCCCGGCAATGCTGATCGTTGACACAGTCATCCGGTTAATTCCGGGTGTTCTGGGAGACGAAACCAGCAGCCGATATGATTCGTTCAGCAACGCCGGTTTGCTGGAACATCCGCAGTTCACGAGACCTCGTGAGTTTCGGGGAATGACAGTGCCGGAAGTGCTGATCAGTGGTGATCATGCCAAAATAGAAGAATGGCAGAAGGCTCAGAGCCTGCAGAGAACGGCGGAACGTCGCCAGGATCTGCTGGATCAGTCCGGCTCTGATTCTGCTCGGTTTGAATAAGTTCAAAGGAACCCCAGTCATGCGAAACAATTTGATTCTCGCTGCGGAAAAGTCCAGCCTGCGTGAGCAGCCGCTGCAGTTTGCCGTCGGCGACAGCGTTGATGTCCACACACGAATTCTTGAAGGTACCAAAGAGCGAATCCAGATCTTCAGCGGCGTGATCATCGCCCGCAGCGGAACTGGTACTTCAGAATCTTTCACTGTTCGCCGAATCGTCCAGGGCGAAGGTGTTGAGCGAAACTTCCCGGTGAACTCACCAAAGATTTCGCATATCGAAGTCAAGCGACATGCTCGCGTCCGTCGCGCCAAGCTGTTCTATCTTCGTGAACGTACCGGCAAGGCCACACGTCTTAAAGAACGTAAGGCCAAGCCATGGGAAGTACAGGTCAGCGACTCTACGAAGTGAGACTTCGCTTCTTAAGACAGCACCGTAGCGAGAACGTTCCGGTTTGCTGCTAAGAGGTGACTTGCTTTGATTTTCCACGGGCTGCCGTGGTCTTCAAAGCGGCTGTCTGCGTAACAGAAAATCAGAAACAGGCGACTGCCTCATCAGGGTTCCTGAGGCAGTCGCCTTTTCGCTGCGCGGTGTATTGGGGGAATCCGGAACTCTGGGGCAGCCCATGAAGAACCTGCTTCGCAAACTGCTGGGTGATCGGGGCGAACGTGCAGCCGTGAAACACCTGAAGAAGCATGGCTACCGCATCCTTGCGAAACAGTATCGCAATCAGTTTGGCGAGATCGACATTATCGCTCAGATCGGTGCCACGACGGTTTTCGTCGAAGTGAAGACTCGTAAGTCCGAGAACGACGGCCAGCCCTTTGAAGCCGTGGATCGGCGCAAACAGGAAAAGCTGACACGTGCCGCGCTGGCATGGCTGAAGAAGCATAGACGACTCGAACAGCCAGCTCGATTCGATATCGTATCGATCCTCTGGCCGGACGATGGAAGCGAACCTCGACTAACGCATTACGAGAATGCCTTCGAACCAACCGGCCGCGGGCAGATGTTTAGTTAACAGCCACACAAATCCTCACCCGGCCTGCCCAGGTGGTCCACGGGCCTTCTGCATCACTCACCGATTCCGCAACCCATCGCCAAATCAGGCCGCCATTTCATCTTCCTGGATACGCTTCGTTTCCGTCGACATCACCACTGCCGAGATGTTCCCCGCATGAGCCAGTCGATCGAACTCCTGCTCATCGAAGCCGGAAGACGCTGTCGCCATCAGCCCGAAGCCGCCGCCCAGCAGAGCAACCCCGGTCAGCACACTGCCAGCAACTATCAACAGCGCGAAGTCTCCACCGACTTGC
>CANHVD010000357.1 GCA_947463775.1 Planctomycetaceae bacterium
AAACAACTTGCTCTGGCTCTGCACAATTATCATGACACGCACAGTGTCTTTCCACCAGGCACAGTGAACCCGGTGCCCGGGGGCGACGATCCCAACGGCCGAAACGGAGCGGGAACACCCGGCATTGGTGGTCCATGGATTTGCTTTCTTTTGCCGTTCTTTGAACAGACCGCACAGTATCAGTCTTTTGCGAAAATTGTGGCTGAAAGACCAGAAGTCGTCGACTGGTTTGGTAACGGAGCCTACACAGTACAGGGCGTGACCATTGGAGCGGATCCTCTTCCGGCCATGTCCTGTCCGTCTCATCCAACGACCGAAGAGCGACTTGCCAACGGAACGGGAATGGAACATCTGGCACGTGGAAACTACTGTGCCAGCTATGGTAAAGCGGGCTACGGTCGAGTCCACACTGACAATCCAACAGTTGGTGGCGTCTTCGGAAACAATTCTCGGTTTAGCATGCGAGACATGACCGATGGGACATCCAACACGATTGCCATCAGCGAACTGAAGTTTCGTCTGACCAGCGCGACCGGTCCTTCTCTTCAGGACACTCGGGGCACGTGGTCGTATGGCGTGATGGGGGCTAATATTTTCAGCACTCGAACCGGCCCGAACAGCACCACACCTGACGGTGTCTGGGGATGCCGCAATTTTCCGGCCCAGGGCATGCCGTGTGTGCAGATTGGTTCACCGTACACAGAGATGTATTCGGCCGCTCGCAGCTACCACATCGGTGGTGTTCAGGGTGCGCTTGCTGACGGCTCGGTCCGCTTTTTCTCAGAGAACGTCGACCTTCTACTGTGGCAGGCCATTGGCACACGTGGCGGTGGGGAAACTAACGGCGAGTTATAGGCGACTCTATTGCCCCGCATGTTGAGTCGACATGCGGGCGGGATCGGTTGGTGAAGGAGTTGAGTTATGAAGAGAATGAAGAACATCCTTCGGCCTGCATTTATGATGACGCTTACAGCGATCATTGTTGGCTGTGGAGGTAGTGAAAACGTTGAGGTCTTTCCTGCTCGGGGGATCGTCAAGTTCAATGGCAAGCCGATGACCGGAGGAGGAGCAATTTCTCTGGTCCCTATGGTCTCGCAGAGCGGAAAGAATGCGGGCGGAATCATTAACGCAGACGGAACATTTGTGCTGACAACTTACGAAGATGGCGATGGTGCCATGAAGGGAAGTTTTCGCGTGATTATCAACCAGACAACTTCGCAGGAGCCGGATTATGGTGGCGACAGCGATGCGCCTGGCAAAGCAGCCGTGAAGGCTGTGCAAACCGTGACCTCGGCCGATATCATTCCAACAATCTATTCTGATCCGGTCTCGTCCCCAGTTGAGGTCAAGATCGAAGCCCGCGAGTTGAATGAGCTGACAATCAATCTCGAACGCAACGGGGCAGGCAGCTTTGTACCGGGTGCCTGATGGCTCACGTTGAACCATTGCCTTTCGATCAATCGGTCTCCTCATCGCGAAAGACAGAAGTAACGGATCGCATCGCAGAAACTCGGGCGGAAACCAGAAAATGGATTCTTGGCCGAGCCTGTGATGCGTTTTTTATTGCGAACATCTTTTGGCCGGTGCTGTTGCTGTTGCAGTTTGCTCCTGGGTTCGAGGGCCGATCGGGCATCCAGTTCTGGCAGTTGTATTTTATTACGACTCCTCATCGCTGGTCCACGTTGCTGGTCGTCCTGCTGGATCAAGAACGCTTTCAGCAGCGAAAACAGGTTTTCATTGCGGTAGCAATAGTCATTGTGGTGGCCTGCCTTGGCGTTCGCATGACCACGGGAACGCTCACGTGTCTGCTGGCGGTCGACTATTTGTGGAATGCATGGCACTTTGCGGCTCAGCATCATGGAATCTATCGGATCTACGGCCGCCTCGGATCCGATTCAACTTCATCACCGGACAGGCTGGAGAAGTGGCTCTTTCGTAGTTTTCTGCTGTATGTCATCTTCCGTACAGCGTCAGCCGCCGCGGCCCCTGGTGCAATAGACGTTTGGTTGAGCCGCGCTGACTGGATAAGTCTTATCCTTCCCGGCTGGCTTGTGTCACGGGAATTCCAGTCACTCATTCAGGGCCTTCGGGGACGCAGTCTTTATTTGATAAGTCTTCTGAGTCTGTACGTCAGCCTGCTCTGGGCCGTACATACTCATCGTCCGGACATTGTGCTGTCCCTGGCCACCGCCTCTGCCTGGTTTCATGCCAGCGAATACCTGGCGATCATTGGCTGGCACATGCAGCGCAGAGCGAATTCATCCGGGGAGCGAAATGTCCTACTGCAATGGATTGCCCCGCGCTTGGGACTCACGCTTTTGACGTATGCGATTGTAATCGGCAGCGGCTCATTGCTGATGGATCGTGATGTTCCTGAAATGTGGTTGCTAGTCAATGTGATCGTGGCCTTCCTGCACTACACCTATGACGGCATGATCTGGAAAAGCAGGCGTCCTGCAGGTTTGCCATCTGGTCCGTAGTCTGATTCCTGAGTATGAACTTGCAGTCCACACATACATGCATTCAATTCTCTGTTGACCAACTTGTTTATGCCGCAGTGCACTGAATCATTCCGAGCATCTGTTGTTCGTGTCCCTTTGATGCTGGGCACAATCGGTGTTCTGGCTGCTCTGATTGGAATCCACGACGGATCACTTCTCGTTGATCAGCCGGTTGGTGCCATTTTATTGCCATTCGTCTACCGTGACGTGGCGGTGGTCTGCCTGCTGAGCACCGCGCCTGCAGCGTGGGTGTTGGGGCATCTGCTGCAAAAGCGATTAACAAAACTTTCATGCTGCCTGTTGGCTGGTCTGTTATGGACAATCGCGTGGATTCTCTGTTTCAGTTTTCAGGAGACGGCCGGGCGTGTCGATGAGCTGCCTGCATTTGCGGGGCTCAGCCGCTTCGTCACTTCATTCTTCATCACCTTCGGTGCAACTTTGGTTACGCAATCCGTGATCAATGCCTCTGATGAACATCGCAGGAATGATCTCCCGACAAACATCCTGCGAGTAGCCTGTTGCCTGATAGTGCTGGCTTTGGTCCCTCGGATGTATCTCGACGCTCGAGGTCGTCATGATGCAGAGCAGTACTTCAGTCTTCGTCAGCAATCAAGGATAGGAGAAGCCAGCTTGCTGCTCAGGCGGATGCTGATTCTGGACCCAACGATTCGGAAAGATGGACACTTTCTGCGACGCGAGCAGGCCGAACTGGACCGAGAGATCGCTTCACTAAACCGGCAGGCCAGCGCTGAGCTTCCCGCAACGGCTTCCTTCAACCAACGGCTCCAGCGAGCACGGGTGCTCGCGATGCTGGGGCATACGAATGACGCAATGAACATACTGCTTGAAAAAGCAGAAACGACCAACAGCGTTGAAGCATGCAGCCTGTTGGGAACAATGCACGAAAACCAGCACGACTGGAGCTCGGCGATCCGATTTTATGGCACAGCTGAAACGCTGCTGAAATCAACCCCAGGCGATACCTCTGCTTCTGCAGAGGCGTATCAAGTCGCCATGGGATCCGCATACTGCTACCGCCGACTGGGCCGACTGAGTGAGGCTCGTGCTTGTTATCTGAGGCTGCTGGAAATTAATCCGAACGCAGACACTCACTTCCTGCTGGCTCAGTTTTTTGAAGACATCCAGGAAACATCATCGGCCCAGCATCATGCACTGGAGGCCGCACGGCTTGATCCAAACCGCTACCGCGAAAGAGGACATCAGCTGATCAGAAAAATGCGAGCCCTGCATTTTCGCTGTCTGAGCGTATCTGGCGATTCGACCGGAACGCACTGAGAAACCCCGGCAAGCTGAGACGGTCTTCTGGAGATCTCGGAAGGTCGAAGTCAGGGCCTCTCTGCCGATTCTGGTTCAGATGGCAGGCCGGGGCCAGAATCGAGGTCTTTCGAGTTTTGCTGGCTCGCCATGAGCAGGATAATCATCACAAACGCCCCGATGAAGCTCGCCGCGTGGATCCAGGCGAGCGCGATGGTGGCTGCGATTCCGGGTGCGTGGCTGTTGAGTGATTCGAAGATCCCGAGTGTGGTTTGAGCTTTTAGCTTTGGTGTTAATCCCTGAGGCGGGAAGGTGCGGTTGACTTCATCCAGAATCCGAATGGCTAGTTCTTTCGGGATGTCGTCCTTTTCAGAGTCACACTGGATCCCCTCATTACGCAAGGCATGGACGATTCTGCCTGAGCGTAGAGCGGTGGGAATTCCGATGGCCGTCAGGAATCCAAGAAATCCAAAGAACCAGTCGCCAAACATCACAGCCAGCGTCGCTGCGATGCATGCGGTCAGAACTCGGAAGCCCACATCGAACGCATAATGTCTGGCAAAGAAGAGTTCCTGGACAACTCGTCCGCCATCAAGTGGCAGCAGGGGCAGAAGATTCATGCCATTCAGAATCAGGCACAGCACGGCCGCATTGATCATCCATGTGATCTTCAGAGCGATGCCCGCGATTCCCAGTGCTATTCCGAAGAGAATTCCCGGTACGGGACCAGCCAAAGAAACGACGGCTTTTTTCCAGCCAGGAATGTTGTAGCTCCGGCCGGAGACTGCGGCTCCGAAGAAAGGAATGAAGAACATCTTAAGGTTGCGATAACCACTCAGCTTCATCGCAACGAAGTGTCCGGATTCATGAAGCAACATCAGCAGGATCAAAGTCGTGGCATGTTCCAGTGACCATGATGCAGAGCCAGTCCCGACAAAGAGTGCCATTGATACGACCAGCATCATCACGACACCGCTCCATGATGACGTCTGATTCTGAAGATTGTGCATCTCCTGCAATTCAGCGGCGTATCGATCAGAATCTTGCGGCGGCGTTTGAGTGTCCATTCAAGTTTGTCCCGGGTGTTGTCGAAGAGTTGCCACCGGCCGAAAAATGCAATCCGCAGGTTGTAATGGAGTTGGTGTGCATTCCCAAGTGTTCACCAGGGTGACTTCTTTGATGCAAATTCGGAAGGTATTGAAAGTCGGCCGAATCGTTGCTGTTTCCCCCGGTGTTGCTATCGTAATTGGTTCTATTTGGGCAACTGGCCCGAGTTTTTTGTCCGGTGGAATGCATTGGTTGCTGCCAGCAGTCAGCGTTTCCTACGGAACCCTCCGTTTTTGTCCCACTGACTTCCCGAGGTACGCTCATGACAAGAAAGACATCACGTCGCAGTTTTCTCGGCAGTTCTGCCGCATTGGGAACTGCGTTCTGGGTTGCTCCACAGACATTCGGAAAGCCGACTCGCTCGGCGCTGGAAGGTTTGACGGCCGCCTGTATTGGAGTCGGTGGTAAAGGTGACAGCGACAGCAGTCACATCGCCGATCAGGATGTAGAAATCGTTGGCATCTGTGATGTCGATAAGCGTACCCTGGCCAAGAAGGCGAAAGAGTTCACCAAGGCTGAACAGTTCACCGACTTCCGTGAGATGCTGGACAAGCTCGGTGATAAAGTTGACATCGTGAGTGTCAGCACCCCGGACCATACTCATGCTGCAGCCGCGATCAAGGCAATGAAGGCCAAGAAGCATGTCTATGTTCAGAAGCCTCTGACCTGGTCCATCCGCGAAGCTCGTATCATGCGAGAAGTTGCTGCGGAAACGGGCGTCGTCACTCAGATGGGGAATCAGGGTACCGCTGAAGACGGACTGCGTGAAGCGGTCGAAGTGATTCGCTCGGGGGCAATCGGATCCGTTTCTGAACTGCACGTTTGGACGAACCGTCCGGTATGGCCACAGGGGATTGGTCGCCCGGCCGGCGAAGACAAAGTGCCTGATTATCTCGACTGGGATTCCTGGATCGGTCCTGCCCCAATGCGTCCGTACAAGGAAGGCGTATATCACTCCTTCAACTGGCGCGGCTGGGTTGACTTCGGAACGGGTGCTCTGGGCGACATGGCCTGTCATACAACGAACATGCCTGTGATGGCTCTGGAACTGTGGGATCCAATTGCTGTAACAGCAGTCAAAAATCCAGGCATCGTTGAAGGCGAAACCTTCCCTGGCGCTACGACTCTGATGTTCGAATTCCCTGAACGCAACGGTCTGGCTGCGACGAAGTTCTACTGGTACGACGGTGGCAGCCTGCCATCGGACGACCTGGTTGCTCAGTTGCCAGAAGGTTTCCGTAAGCGTATTGCTGAACAGAAAAAGGGCGGCAGCAAAACCAGCGCGGCTCTGGTTGTGGGAAGCAAGGGCATGCTTCTGTCAGAGAACGATTACGGTGCAGCCTATACACTGCTGCCAGATGGGGACTTCAAAGGCTTCA
>CANHVD010000358.1 GCA_947463775.1 Planctomycetaceae bacterium
GCCTGAAAGCGGTTCTTTTATTGCAGGATCGAGAGACTGGCGGATGGAACATCTGGAAGAAAGAGGCCGCTTCCAAAAAGATGTTTTCTTTGACCGGAGTGAAGGACGGGGAATACCGTCTGGCGGTTCGTTCCTTCTACGACGACGATCCAGGAGCCATTGAGCGAATTGATATTCCGACTGATCCGGAGCTGGTGGTCGTCGTGGATTCGCGTGCTCCCACGCTGGTTCTGACGCTGGTCCAAACCGGGTGGAATGAACCTCAGATCGAGTGCGTTATTGCGGAACGTAATCCGGACCCTGCCAGCCTCCGAGTTTTCTCGGTGCCGTCTGCACCAGGAAAGTCGCCTCAACAGCTTGCAGCGAAAATCACGTCATTCAAAAACGAGGGTCGCCACTGGATCTGTCGCATTCATTGTCCGCTGCGGGATGGTGTGTCCCGAATTCGAGTAGAGCTGCGCGATCGAGCTGGAAATCTGGGACGTGAAGATCTCGCTGTCTCCGGAATTCGCAGGCCCGCGCCGATCGTCAGGGCCTCTGCCGTGAAGAATTCAACGTCCGAAGATGATTCTGCGGAGGCAGAAGCTGACGACGCGGCCGACCACACGGAATTGCCACGTTCATCCGCGAAGAAATCAAAAAGCAAGAAGCCAGAAGCCAAATCAACGCTCTTTACAGATCGCGAGATCTCGGGGATTGGCTGGCAGAATCCAGACGGTCAGCCGAAATCGAAACGAAAACCGCCAGTGATCAGACTCCTGTCCGGAAGTCAGTCGGAGAATGGCGACGAGGACGGGTTTGTCGATCCTCAATTGGCATTGCCTCCCTACGAGGACATGGAAGCGCTTGAGGGGCCTGCTCCTGAAGATGAGGGAGATGATTCGGCCCGGCCAGGTCTGCTTTCGGCCGACGAAACCCCGTCCCTGAATTCACTGGAGCCGATCGGCCCGCTTGTTCCGGAGGTGCCTCAGGCACCGCAGGCGCGGGCCAGCATTGGAGTGGCGGAGCCACTGCGATCTTCTGAAACACAGGATGATTCGACTTCCGTTGCGGACTATGACATTTTGCTGCGGTCTGCTCGAAACAGCGTGGCACTTGGCGAAATTGAACAGGCTCTGACCAGATTCCGTGAATGCATAAAGCTTGAGCCCGGTCGCGTGGATGCGCGCCGCGAGTATGCTCATCTGCTGGCTTCTCGTGAGCAGGCAGCCGCAATTCCTGTGCTGGAGTCAGTACTGAATACAGATCCAGCGGACAGCAAGACGGCCGCGATTCTGGCCGGCATGCTCCTGCGGACAGGAAAAACCGAAAAGGCGGAGGCCGTTCTGAAGAACGCCACGGCTCTCGTCTCCAATGACCCGGAACTGAACCGAATGATGGTTCAGGCTCTGGTAGCACGTGGACGAACGCGGGAAGCCGGAGAATATTTTGATCAACATCTGTCCGGAGCAAACACGTTTGAACCGGCTGTTCGCAAAGAAATCATCTCGACCCTGATGTTGTTGGGGCGACTGGACGAAGCACTGCCGTTAGCACAGGCGGCGGCCAACGAGATTCCCGGGGATCTTGCCACGACCAAAGATCTGATCAGCCTGCTGGTTCAGCTGGGGCAATTTGACGCCGCAGCGGGAGCAGCCTCAGCATTGAATCTTGACGATCCGGACAGCTGTCTGGAAGCGATTACCCTCGCACGAACACTGAGCGGGCAGGGGCAGTACGCGACAGCTCAAATGATCCTGAAACGCGCGTTCGAAGTTGATGCGCTGCATCCGGATGCATTGCTGGCGGAAGCCGATCTGTTGCTGCGACAGGGATTTATTGAAGGGGCACGCAGTAGTCTTGAACGAGGAAAGTTCTCACCAGAAGATCCTCGCGTTCTTCAACTCAGAGCTCGTATTCATCTGGCGGCAGGCGAGTTTTCGCAGGCACGTGTCATCATTAGTTCACTGTTGTCTCGAACTTCCGATGTCCCCATGATTCTGCTGCAAGGCCGATTGTATGAAGCCATGACAGCGTTTGATCTTGGTGAACAGAATTATCAGTCGGCACTGGCGACTTATCCGGAGAATGCAGAACTTCGCAACGCACTGGCGAATCTCTATCTGCAGACCGGACATGAAATGAAAGCATTGGCCGTTCTGGAAAGCAGTCTGCAGCAGCGGTCGCAGAATCCTGTGACCTGGAGATTCTGGGTTCAGGCCGCCATTCGAAACGGAGAATCCACAAACGCGTTAGCGCGAGTTCTTGCCGAGTTGCAGAATCCGGAATGCAGCGCGTTGTTCAGTCAGCATCTGCATCGTCTGGCCGGTTGCATTTATTTCCATCAGAAGAACGTCGCTGCGGCGACGACAGAATTTGAATTCAGCGGTATCGAAACGAATTGTCCGACAGACGATCCGGACAGTGCCTATGCCTGCTACATGTCTCTCCTTGCGAATGGTGAGGCGATGCGTGCTGACGCCTTTCTCTCAGGATGTCTGACAAATCCGGCCTTCGGAATACGGCTCGCGGCGATTGCCGAAAAGAATCTGGAATATCCTCTGGCCAAGCGAATCGTGCTGGAGTTATCCGAACGCTACCCGGGTAACCAGACTGTACTCGAACAGTTTTCATCGCTCATGAGTCGCCTTGGTGACCCGTCTGCCCAAAGTGCTTTTCAGGCTTTGCTGGAGCGTGCCCCGCTGAGTGTCCCGGCCCGACATGGCATGGCGTTGATGCACTGGCGAAATGAAGACTTTGAGCAGTCCATGAAGTTCTATGATGCCGTCCTGAGCGATGTTCCTGAACACCGAGATGCCGCGCTGGATCGAGCACGACTTCTCAGACAGTGGCAGGGGCGTGAAGCCGCGATCTCCGGCTACACCGAAGCAGAAGACGCGCTGAACAATCCGATTCTCTCGGATGTCCATCGCAGTCTGCTGGACGATCCCGGACTGATCCGCAGCAACATCGGTTTCAATTCTCTGTCGACTGAGCAGCTGTTTGCTCTCCGGCTTGAGCGGCAGGCGACATTCCTTTCTGACTGGCGTCCGGATAATACGACGGCTGCTCTGAGGCGGTTGCAGGAGTTGAATCCGGACGATAGCCATGCGGCATTCCTGCTGGCTCAGCAAAACATCAGCATGGGACGATACGCCGAAGCCGCGGATGCTCTCGAAAAGCTGCTGGCTCGCGATCCTCTGCATGCTCAGGCGGCGATCGCTCTTGAACGAACTCGTCAGCAATTGCGACCTCGACTGGGATCACACTTTTCGACGTTCTCGCAAAGCGGTCGAAACGGGCTTTCGGAAATCTCAAGGACTCGTTTTGGAGCCAAATACTTTAAGCCGGTAGGCACAGGGAATGATGTTTTCTCGATCGGCTATTCGCACATCATGCTTCGCCCCACAGGAAGCGATCATGTTCTCGGAAATTCACTGGACCTGGGATACCTCTGGAACGCAACGCCCAATTTCCGAGTCAACGCACAAATGAACGTCGAACAGTATGACGAAGGCTTTTCCACCAAGCCGGTCTTTCGAATCGATGCAAAGCATCGTGTGCTTGATGGATTAGAACTGGGATTCGTTGGTCACATGGAGAACGTTGCCGAGAACTCTGAGTCTATTGCTCAGGAAATCTTTCGCTATGGGATTGGCCCAACACTGGACTGGCATTTGTCACAGCGATGGGAGTTAACGGCCGACTACGATATTCAGAACTATTCCGATTCAAACCTTGTGCAGACGTTCAATGTTCGCAACATCTACAAGTTCACCACCGCGCCGCGGGAACTGAGAGGAATTCTGCTCTATCACTTTGAGGATTTCTCGGATCAAACCGTTCGTAATCCGGTTCCCGATTTTCTTCCGGGAACGATTCATCCTTACTTTGCACCGGACCTGTTCAGCTATGTCAATGCGGGACTGGAATGGCAGCACTGGCTGAATCCCATGACGCTGGGAGCCTATGAATTCTCATACACCGTCCGTTACGCTTTGCAGTGGGATACTCTGCAGGTGTTCTACAACACCTTTGGTGCCGCATTGAACTGGGACTTTACGGACACAATGCGTCTGTCCGTCTCGACCGATCATATCCTTTCAGGGGAGTATGACAGTTCCGGTGTTATGGCAACGCTGATGATCAGTTTGCCCGGCGGCCGCGACTTCACTCCGATCCGAAAAACTAAGAAACGCAGCTTTGCCGGCATGAGATCTACAACATATTAATCGATAAAATCTTCGGACGGGCTCGCGACAAACTCCGGATGGGCTTCTGACAAATAGGCATCTTCCTGAATTCGTTTCAGTTCTCGCAGCCACTCCACCTGTAACCAACTGACCACGGCGTTCCACTGTCGAGCGGCTTTGGCATCGCTGGCAAATTCAACAGGCGATTTGTGTAGACTCAGGGCCATTGCACCGTCTGCTTTTCGACGGACGGTTCCGCTGATCATGAAATGAACCGTACGGCAGAAGATTTCAAGCACCAGCACGCCTTCTCCATGCAGAACAGCTCGACCTGTCGCGGGAATTTCCAGCAGAGCTCCGGAAGCACTGGCATCCTTGATCACGACAGGGATGCGACGATTTTCTGTCCAAAGATACGCTTCAAGATCCGGGATATCTCGCACGGGTACGCGATACTCAGCCCGGCGATTATCGTAAGGCAATTTGATCACGCCATCTTCCTCGATTCGAACAGGCATCATGGTCAGACTTCCAGTGGGAGTTTACAAAATGTAAAGCTGTCTTTACGTCCAAGGGCAACCTCCATGCCGGGGTCCGCCAACATGAGTCTATTGGTCGAAAAGCCTGGGTATCCTGAGAAACCTGCAACAGTTACAGGGGTTGTAACGGGATTATGGTGACCTCGAATTCAGTAATGGCTGTCCCACTGAGACCAATCGATACGACTGCACGCGAAGGAGGCTGCGAGAGTCGGATTGGTATTCCCAAAAAGCGGGTGGGTTTTCTATGACGGGTACGTAACTGTTTTAGGGACCATGAACTTTGTTCAGTGGCCTCCGATGGGAGCCAGCACGACGCCTTCGCGAGACACCGAGAATTTCATCGTCGGTGCGACTGCGTGAAAGAGGACGCAGTTCCCCTTCGCTGGCTCTACTGCTGGCTCTGCTGAAGTTTGTCCACGGCCGCCCTGAAGCCAGAAGCGAGGTCGCGAAGGTTTCCCCTCCTCCGGGACGGTTCTCCTGTGAGTGGTGTGGTTGAGAGTAGCCGGATTCGTGAGAATTCGGATGCCGTCCCCGGAATCACACCGAATTCTCACGAATCCGGCTACAAGAAAACATCTCGCTGTGCACCGAGCGAAGTCTAGTCGGTGCTGGTTTGGTGCTGGTGCGGGTTCGACTAATGTGAGGCAGCTCACGGAGAGTCGTTGAACGCTCTGTTAGATCGTGTCAGGCGTCTCAATAGGCCTGCACGCGATAGAGTCGTCCACTTCTGTCCAGGATGATGGCAGATCGACCATTTTCGGAAAGGGCCAGTTTGTCGGGATCTTCCGTGGGCATCCGAAACAGCGTGGTTAACTCCAGAAGTTCGGTGCTCCAGCATCGCAGAAAGCCGTCAAAGCTGATGGAGACCAGTGTTTTCCCGTCCGAGGTCCAGGTAAGATCAGAAATGGCTCCGCCCTGCAGTTTTACTTCCTGAAGGAGCTTGGCATCTGATGTTTGGTAGATTCGCAGAATGCGTTCGGAGTACGCGATCGCAACTTTGCTGTGGTCCGCTGAAATCGCGATCCCATTCGCCGAAGGCTTGCTGTTCGGCAGAGTCGCGATGAGAGTGCCACGCCGCAGATCATGGAAGTAAATTCCATCATGCGTGCTTCTGATCAGAAATCGGCCGTCACGTGAAATCGCCCTATAGACCGAAATCAGGCCGCTCACGCGACTGACTTCTTTATTATCTTTGAGGTCGACCACCACGATGTCCGCTTTGGCCCCCGGCGCATTACTCGGTTGCTCTCTTGGCTGAGTTTCCAGGACCAGCCAGCGGCTTTCAAAACACCCCAGATAATGTCGCAGGCTTTCCTGAGGCGCCGGTTTCCAGACGACCTCCGGCTTTGTCGCTGATCCCTGCCAGCGGAGCAATACCGCGTCAGGATCGCTTTCGTCACCACTCAGAAAGTAGAGTTGTTCGCCGTAATCGGAGAAACCAAACCTCACTGTTTGCAGCCGGTGACTGGCAAACTTCATTTCGACCATGTTGTTTTCATCGCTGACATTGAGATCGACAAGGC
>CANHVD010000359.1 GCA_947463775.1 Planctomycetaceae bacterium
ATCGAGCGTCATTCGAAGACATTGGCCAGCGTCTGGAACGGTCGGCCGAGGCGGCTCGCAAGCTTTGGGCGCGGGCTGTGGAATTGTTGCAGCAGGAACTGGATACGTCGCATGAAGCAGGCCCCGTTAGATCCGGAATCGCAGTTCAGTGAACTGCTGGCTCAGTTTGATGAAGCTTTGGCAAAGGCCTCCGATTCCTCATCTGTTGCATCGCAGACATTTATTTCCAACCTGGCCGATGCCGAGCTGCAACGACGCTTTGATAAAGTTCACAGCTGTCTCCAATTGCTGGAACAGGATCGGCGTCGACAACAAAATGACCAGATAGCTTCAATGGGTGGCAGCCCGAGACTCTTTGGCTGTGAAAACGAACTCACCTCAAAATTCACCTGAGAAAGTGAACTGAGAACTCTCGGTCAGGAAGCCGTTTCATGTCTGTTCTCACATAGCCAGAATCGCGAGCCGGAAAATCTCGCGAAGCACCAGTGCTCTGTCAGGATAAACAAACGGGGGTGGAGGTAGTAGATCTAGCTAAAGATCCCATCACCAGAGGACCTTTAGCAAGGTCCACACCCTAAGAATTAAAGCGTGACACAGCACTAGCTTGAACGCTGAAGGCAAGAAAACAAGGCGAAAGCCCAGAATACGTGTGGCTCACGTGGGCTTATCGAATGACTCAATCGCAAGCCACACTGATGAACAGGACCACCTCGAATCTCGTAAGTGGCCTGTTATCGTGTGCGGTATTTTCGGGTTGCCTCGAAAAGACAAAGTCAGGGGTTAAGAACAGAAATGTCCGGTCAAATCAGCTCAACGATTTCAACGCCGAGAAGATCAGAAATGACTTCGTCGATAGCCTTGAAGTACCAGTCTGTGTTCAGGCCTCCTGCAAGGACATCTTTCTCACCACTGTCGTTCAGTACCGTAGTTTTAGGTTTCGTTGCCACAACCGGCGAACCAACTCCAGCTTTCAGGGCCGCTGCCCGAGTCGCATAAGCACTGCTGGAACTCCAGCCGCTTAAAAGCGCCCCGAGGCTAACTGGGGATGCGTCGTGAGCCGTACGGCCGGAGATAAGAATATCTTCGTCATCACCCCCAGAGAGCGTGTCAAGCCCCAATCCACCGATCAGAATGTCTCTCCCGCTACTGCCCGTCAGCCGATCCTTTCCTCCGTTACCCACCAGGACATTGTTGCTGGCATTTCCAGTGATCGTATCATCGCCTGAACCACCGAGGACAATTTCAATCCCAACCCCTGAACTGAGTTTAATCTTACGATCCGTGTGCACCTGTTGCAGATTCACGCTGTCACTGATATTGACCGTGACGGCGACGGTGCGGCTCGAAAAATCCAGTGTGTCCTGATCGAGGCTGGAAGCCTCGGTAATAGTGTCCAGTTCACCGCCCACGCCGGCAATGCCAAACACGTATCTGTCACTGCCAACACCGCCGATTAAATTATCGCTGCCGGGACCACCATTGAGAACATCATTGCCCGCATTTGCAGTCAAGATGTTAGGCAATGAGTTTCCAGTGAGCGTGTCGTTCCCGGAGCCGCCGATAATGCTTTCAAACTGCAGTCCTGAACCAAGCTTCAAGCTGAGCATCGAGTTCACGAACTGTGTGACAGAGGCTCCAATGTCGATCGTAATTTCCCGTGTCGTCGTCGTGCTGAAATCAAGCACATCGACGCCGCTCAACGATTCATCCAGTACAACTGCTCCTATGAAAGCATCAGCATCAAACCGGTAGGTGTCGTTACCAGCTCCCCCGGCGATGACGCGTGACGCAGGTCCATTGACAAACACCTTAGCTGCATTAACTTCGATGTATGATGCAAACACGTTGATAACATCATTTCCGGATGTTGCAATGACCCTTACGGAATCAATACTAGTTAGGCCGGGAATAGTAACGGGACTGTTTAAAGGAAATACACCCTGACTAACGACAGGCCCGCCTGCGACCGACAGGGTAATTAAAACGCCGGTTGCGCTGTATGTTACAACGAAGCTATCACTGCCAGCAGTGCCATCCAGCGAGTTAACGATATTGATTGTAAATATGTGCTCGAAGAAATGCCCGCCCTGATCTGTGGCGCGAACGCGAATTGATCGTGTCGGCTTTACTTCGAAGTCCAAAAGGGCAGCCGTCTTTAGGACGTTGCCGGCAATCGAGAACGCGGCGTTGTCTGTGCTTCCAGTACCTGCGACAAGCGAGTAAACAAATGTGTTGCTGGCATCGGGATCAGTCGCGCTGAAAGTTCCCACGGTCGTCCCGATCACCAGATTCTCCGCGATCGAAGCCGCAGACAGCGTAAGTCCCGTTGGTGATTCATTCACGTTCGTGACGGTAACAACGAATACCTTTTCAAAAGCCAATCCGCCCTGATCGGTGCCTCGGACACGAACCGAATAGGACGACTTCGCTTCAAAGTTGAAGGTACTGGCTGTTCTGAGGACGTTGCCGGCAATCGAGAACGCGGCGTTGTCTGTGCTGCCAATGCCTGCAACAAGCGAGTAAACAAACGTGTTGCTGGCATCGGGGTCAGTCGTGCTGAAAGTTCCCACGGTCGTCCCGATCGCCAGATTCTCCGCGATCGATGTCGCAGACAGCGTAAGTCCCGTTGGTGATTCATTCACATTCGTGACGGTAACAACGAATACCTTTTCAAAAGCCAATCCGCCCTGATCGGTGCCGCGGATACGAACCGAATAGGACGACTTCGCTTCAAAGTTGAAGGTACTGGCGGTTCTGAGGACGTTGCCGGCAATCGAGAACGCGGCGTTGTCTGTGCTTCCAGTGCCTGCGACAAGTGAGTAAACAAATGTGTTGCTCGCATCGGGATCAGTCGCGCTGAAAGTTCCCACGGTCGTCCCGATCGCCAGATTCTCCGCGATCGATGACGCAGACAGCGTAAGTCCCGTTGGTGATTCATTCACGTTCGTGACGGTAACAACGAATACCTTTTCGAAACTCAGGCCACCCTGGTCCATACCTCGGACACGAACCGAATAGGACGATTTCGCTTCAAAGTTGAAGGTACTAGCTGTTCTGAGAACGTTGCCGGCAATCGAGAACGCGGCGTTGTCTGTGCTTCCAGTGCCTGCGACAAGCGAGTAAACAAACGTGTTGCTGGCATCGGGATCAGTCGTGCTGAAAGTTCCCACGGTCGTCCCGATCGCCAGATTCTCCGCGATCGATGTCGCAGACAGCGTAAGTCCCGTTGGTGATTCATTCACGTTCGTGACGGTAACAACGAACACCTTTTCAAAAGCCAATCCGCCCTGATCGGTACTGCGGACACGAACCGAATAGGACGACTTCGCTTCAAAGTTGAAGGTACTGGCGGTTCTGAGGACGTTGCCGGCAATCGAGAACGCAGCGTTGTCTGTGCTTCCAGTACCTGCAATCAGCGAGTAAACAAATGTGTTGCTGGCATCGGGGTCAGTCGTGCTGAAAGTTCCCACGGTCGTCCCGATCACCAAATTCTCCGGGATCGATGACGCAGACAGCGTAAGTCCCGTTGGTGATTCATTCACGTTCGTGACGGTAACAACGAATACCTTTTCAAAAGCCAATCCGCCCTGATCGGTGCCGCGGACACGAACCGAATTGGACGACTTCGCTTCAAAGTTGAAGGTACTGGCGGTTCTGAGGACGTTGCCGGCAATCGAGAACGCAGCGTTGTCTGTGCTTCCAGTGCCTGCGACAAGCGAGTAAACAAATGTGTTGCTGGCATCGGGATCAGTCGTGCTGAAAGTTCCCACGGTCGTCCCGATCACCAGATTCTCCGGGATCGAAGCCGCAGACAGCGTAAGTCCCGTTGGTGATTCATTCACGTTCGTGACGGTAACAACGAATACCTTTTCAAAAGCCAATCCGCCCTGATCGGTACTGCGGACACGAACCGAATAGGACGACTTCGCTTCAAAGTTGAAGGTCGATGCTTTCAGCGAATTTCCGTCGATCGTGAACGCACCATTATCAGTATCACCATCTCCGCTCACCAAGGTATATGTGAACGTGTTGCTGGCATCGGGATCCGTAGTGCTCAACGCCCCAACCACCGTCCCTAGCGCCTGATTCTCCGCAACAGTGGATGCTGACAACGCAAGGTCTATCGGCGTTTCGTTAACATTTGTCACGGAAATCGTGAAGGAATTGTCGACGCTCAATCCTTCCTGATCGGTGCTGCGGATACGAACCGAATAGGACGATTGCGCTTCAAAGTTGAAGGTCGATGCATGCAGCAAATCTCCGTCGATCGTGAACGCACCATTATCAGTATCACCATCTCCGCTCACCAAGGTATATGTGAACGTGTTGCTGGCATCGGGATCCATAGTGCTCAACGCCCCAACCACCGTCCCCAGCGCCTGATTCTCCTCAACAGTGGATGCTGACAACGCAAGGTCTATCGGCGTTTCGTTAACATTTGTCACGGAAATCGTGAGGGAATTGTCGACGCTCAATCCTCCCTGATCGGTGCTGCGGATACGAACCGAATAGGACGATTGCGCTTCAAAGTTGAAGGTCGATGCTTTCAGCGAATCTCCGTCGATCGTGAACGCACTATTATCAGTATCACCATCTCCGCTCACGAAGGTATACATGAACGTGTTGCTGGCATCGGGATCCGTAGTGCTCAACGCCCCAACCACCGTCTCCAGCGCCTGATTCTCCTCAACAGTGGATGCTGACAACGCAAGGTCTATCGGCGTTTCGTTAACATTTGTCACGGAAATCGTGAAGGACTTGTCGTATGTCAGCCCGCTGACGTCGGTGGCGCGAAGTCGAACGGCATAGGAAGATTTCGACTCAAAGTCTAATGCAACGT
Source organism: Planctomycetaceae bacterium (assembly GCA_947463775.1). Classification (GTDB taxonomy): domain Bacteria; phylum Planctomycetota; class Planctomycetia; order Planctomycetales; family Planctomycetaceae; genus SXXK01. The sequence goes on from CANHVD010000359.1 coordinate 4,841, forward strand.
TGGTCTCGAGCGAATTGCCCGAGATCATAAAGGAACTGTTATCATCGCTGCCAGTACCAGAAACGAGTGAGTAGACGGTCCCCGCATTTCCATCCGGGTCAATCGCCGCAAGTGTGCCCACAGTTCCGCCAGTTGCGAGACTTTCTGCGACAACAGCGGATGTCAGCGTCAAGTCTGAGGGCGGCTGCACATAGGTCAGCACAAGCTGCTGTGTTCCTCCCAGACCAGTCCCAGAAAATGTATAATGCGTCGCGGCCTGCTGGGAGAGCTTTAGCCCCACCGAGAAATAACTTGACGCCTCATTGTCTACAGCCTGAACGCCCGCCGAATTCAGAGCTGCCGAGAAGACCGCCCCATAAGATGGAGTGGATACGCTCATCGTACCGTAGGAGGTTCCGGTACCCAAATCTGTGAAGATTGCCGAATTCGAACCTGGCGACTGCTTCAAAGTAGCGGCTGAGGTGGACACGTCGAAGATCTGCAACGAAGCCGGAAGCGGTCCTGAGTGTGTTGTGCCCGAAGTTCCCTGACTGATATTGAGGGTCGCTGCGGTCACTTTTGCATTCGCGGGCAAACCAGCAAGGCTGAAGCTGAAGAAGCTGCGGTACTCAGGCCCCCCTGAGAATCCCGTAAAGTAGTTTGAATTTCCCGGATCATGGGCTGCACCGTTTGACCACCACCCCTGATTTCCGCCGGCACCCAGTGCGTTCTGAGCGGTACTCAACGTGATGGAGGACAAGAGGGCGCGATTCTCCAGCATCTGCACATCCACACTGGCAGATCGACGGCGTAATCTGTTTCTTTGATGTCCACTGAATGACCAGGCAGATCTCGCTGTTGATCGAAAGATTGAGAGCAGACTACCGCGTTTCATAGAGAGGGCCGCCTTATTGATTCTGATGCTTTGGGACAGTTGCGCAGGATCGATTCATTGAGGGCTTGCGGAGCCACTCGACAAAGCTATTCGGTACGAATTTGTGACGCGAGAACTTCTCTCTCTGACCTTCACGAAAGCACCAGGAGGTTAGGCACGCTCGCTGCGGCGAGCGGACGCGAAATACTTCAAGTTTTTTGAAGTCGTGATGATCCAACGTGTCCGGAAATTGTTTTCGTGACCAAATGTCATAACATTCCTGAGGTTTGCGTCCGGTTTCTTTCAGTCTCGTGCCTTACAGGACGGGACTCTGGTGTCTATTGTCGAGAGCGGCGAAAACGACTCAGTAGAACATCGCGATGCAAACCACGCTGCGGCGTTGTTGTTGGCGGCTCGGGCCGGGTCGAACGGTGCTTTGGGGCAGTTGCTGCAGGGGTACCGGAATTATTTGAACCTGCTGGCGGATGAAGAACTGGGTTCTGCGATCAAGGTTAAAGCGAGTGCTTCGGATCTGGTGC
>CANHVD010000360.1 GCA_947463775.1 Planctomycetaceae bacterium
GAAGCAGATCGATACGCTTCTCGCAACGCCTCATTGGTCTGCAACTGAACCGCGTGATCCAGATTGGGAGTGACCACGTATCGACAGGCCCGCTCCTTTTGACTAATCCACGATCTGAGGCGATTGATCGCCTGATCCATGGTGACTCGATCAATGCGGATGCCAAAAATGGCCGACCGATCCTGCTCCCCGGACATCATGCTGCCCCATCGCCATTGAGCACGGCCGGAAACGTCTTGAGAATGATCGCAAGGTCAGTCTTGAGGCTACGACGGCGGATGTATTCCAGGTCCAATTTCACCTGATTAGGGAACGCCAGCTTGCTGCGTCCAGACACCTGCCAGATACACGTCAGCCCCGGCTTGACCGCCAAACGCTGAAAATCGTAGTCAGAGTACAATGCCACTTCGCTGGGGAGTGGTGGTCTTGGCCCGACGATGCTCATTTCCCCACGCAGCACGTTGATCAGCTGAGGAAGTTCATCAACGCTGAATCTCCTCAGAATTCTCCCCGGAGGCGTAATGCGAGGATCATTCATGATCTTGAAAGTTCGCTGATCAGCGTGCTCATTCTTATCGATCAGTGTGTTTCGCACCGCTTCCGCATCCACAATCATGGATCGGAACTTAAAGCAACGAAACTCTCTCCCCTTTTTGCCGACACGGACCTGGCTGAACAAAACAGGCCCACCGTCGTAGAGCTTAACCGCGAGTGCAGTGACCAGAATGATCGGCGACAGAATCAGAATTGCGGTCAAACTGATGCAGATATCGATTGCCCGCTTACACACGACATACAGAGCATCTTCTCGAGAGCTGTGAACATTCAGTGGTAACACATTGATCGACGTTGGAGCGGGCTTGATGAGTTCAGTAAACGGTTGAGCGGAGTAGGCTCGATCCGCTGAAGGCTCAAAATCGGATGCGGAGAACCGTTGTATGAGTACGTCGAATCTCTGCTCTGGCATCATGGATGCCGAGCTATCAGGAGATTCAATAGAGATCGCAACTTCCGACATCGCCGAGATTCTTAAGCTGGGGAGAAAACACCCACGAACTCAACTGCAAATGGCAAGTCGCGGACCAAATCTGATTGGACTCACGTAAAGACGCGTTGTCATTCCCTGGAGGATCCCGCTGACAAGACATGTCCCCTTAATCCCGAAAAGCATTTAGCCTTCATCCAGAGCACAACTCTGGGTGCGATGAATGCAGATAACTGATCCGATGGAACTCGCCCATTCATTGGTGTTTACCGGGATTCCAACGTAGATTCGGGATCGTCCTGCGAGACAGAGAATGGCCTGGGCAAACTGTGATGCAGAGAAGCCACAGATTCGGTTGTCGACTGCTCATGTTTTCTTTCGCCAAATGTCAATCCCAGCGTTGGCAAAACGAATATTGTTTCAGTTGCTTTACACCCTGATGCGGCATTTTGACAACGTGAATGATCAAAGGGACAAGGATACTGGATCGATCTTCAGTAGTGATCATCGTTCGATAATCGATTGAACGGCAGCCGGCTTAAAGATCGAACGAACGCCTTTGGATCGCGAACGTCGCCCCGTATCGACGACAGGCGAATGAAGCACGAAAGCCTGACAAGATTGGGCCCCGGAATGGCGAGTGCCTTTCGGAAATGCTGCTTGTTTGCTCCCGGTGCAGCACTTCCGTACAGTGATGTGCGGCATTCCACCTCGTCGGATTTGGCTGAGCATTGTTGAGTCCGGATAGCTCAATCAATGCTTGCCGGGATTCCGGTGTTTGACGCCTTCATGTTAAACCGAATTCCATCCCACACTGAACCACGTTATGAAACCTATCGATTGCTTGAAGATTGGCAGACCTCTTTGCCTGATCTTGTTGACCTGTTGTCTTTGCCCGCTGGATATCGTCGAGGCGACTGAGAAGTTTGAGGCCGATCTCATCGTGTATGGCGGGACTTCTTCGGGAGTCATTGCTGCGGTTCAAGCGAAGAAAATGGGCAAGACGGTGATTGTTGTTGGCCCGGACAAGCATCTGGGAGGTCTCTCCAGTGGTGGCCTTGGCTTCACGGATACAGGCAACAAGGCCGTCATCGGCGGGTTATCACGAGACTTCTATCACCGGCTGTGGAAGAAGTATCAACAGCCAGAAACATGGCGTTGGCAAAAGCAGTCCGAATACGGCAACAAGGGGCAGGGCACGCCGGCGATAGACGGTGAGAATCGCACCATGTGGATCTTTGAGCCACATGTGGCCGAAAGTGTGTTTGAGGACTACATCAGGGAATTTCAGATCCCGGTCTACCGCGATGAATGGCTGGATCGCGAAAAGGGAGTTCTCAAGGAAGATGCTCGAATCACCAGCATCATGATGTTATCCGGCAAGACCTTTAGCGGCCGGATGTTTATCGACGCGACGTACGAAGGTGATCTGATGGCGGCCGCAGGAGTTTCGTACCATGTTGGGCGAGAAGCGAACTCTGTCTATGACGAAAACTGGAACGGTATTCAGACAGGCGTCCTGCATCATCGACATCACTTCGGTGCACTGAAGTCCAAAATCAGTCCTTATGTGATTCCGGGAGATCCTTCTTCGGGCGTTCTGCCAAAGATCAGCACGGAACCTCCCGGTGAATATGGTGCAGGCGACAAACGAATTCAGGCCTACTGCTATCGCTGGTGCGCGACCGATCATCTGGAGAATCGAATTCCGTTCCCAATGCCTGAAGGCTACGACCCAAAGCAGTACGAACTGTTGGTCAGAGTTTATGAGGCCGGTTGGAAGGAGACGTTCGATAAGTTCGATCCAATTCCGAACCACAAAACAGACACGAACAATCATGGTCCGTTCAGCACTGACAACATCGGGATGAACTACGACTATCCCGAAGCCAGCTATGAACGCCGCAAGGAAATTCTTGACGAGCATCGCCGGTATCAACAGGGATGGCTCTATTTTGTGGCCAATGATCCGCGAATCCCCAAAGAGGTACAGGAACAAATGCAGAAGTGGGGATTGCCGAAAGATGAATTCGTCGACAACGGACACTGGCCACATCAGATCTACGTGCGGGAAGCTCGCCGTATGATCGGTCAGTTCGTAATGACCGAGAACGAACTCACGAAGAAGAAGCCAACACCGGATTCGGTGGGCATGGGAAGTTACACCATCGATTCACACAACGTGCAACGCTATATCACGCCTGAAGGATATGTGCAGAACGAAGGCGATATCGGCGTCGGGATTTCGCCTTACTCGATTGCTTTCGGTTCCCTGGTGCCTCAGAAGGGCCAGTGTGACAACTTGATGGTCAGTGTTTGCGTCAGCAGTTCACACATTGCTTTCGGTTCGATTCGCATGGAGCCCGTCTTTATGATTCTTGGCCAAAGTGCGGCAACTGCGGCGGTGATGGCGATCGACAAAGGTCTTGCGGTGCAACAAGTGCCTTACGCTGATCTGCGTGGGCAACTGCTTAAAGAGGGCCAGGTGCTTGATTATGCAGCCGCCGCGTCGGCTGGTGATGCAAAGGCCAAGGTCTTTGTTGATCCCCGAAAGCTGAAAGGCATCGTAGTCGACGATGACGACGCAAAACTCACTGGCGACTGGAAGACCAGTAATGCGTCCGGCTATTTCGTAGGCAATGGTTATCGTCACGAAGGAGCTGCTCAGGATGGTCAGGCCTCCGCCATCTTCGAAGCTCGACTACAACCAGCCGGAGTTTACGAAGTGCGAGTTTCCTGGCCACCGCATGCGAACCGTTCGTCAAAGGTGCAGATTCAGGTTGAGGCTTCAGAGGGAACGAAGACCATTACGATCAATCAACAGTCGGCGCCCGATGCGGACGATCATTTTCAATCTCTTGGAACGTTCCTGTTTTCCTCAGAGAAATCGGCGACAGTCACAATCACGAACAAAGAAGCCAACGGGCATGTTGTGATTGATGCTGTTCAATGGCTGCCAAAGCGCTGATGACACACAGTTCACCGATTCATGGACCGAAGAATTCAGCGACCGAAAGATTCTGGTCCTGATTTTTCAGTCGCTGAATTTGCCTGTCTAACCTACGTCGCTCATTGGCTTTCAGCTCACTGGCCAAATACTCGCCGTTGTAAAGCTGCGAGTTGCCCATGCTTTGGAATCGCCGGGGTCTCGGTTATCAATGTAGCCGTCTCGCTCCGTCGAGACGAGTCCTTTCAGCCAGCCCAGCGCTGAAGCAACTCCGGGCTGATCCCCAGCACAACTCACCCATGCGCCTTGAAAATGGCGGCTGATATTGGCAACACAACGTGCATCGAATAAGGCACATCTCGCGGAGCGAGATGGCTACTTTGGTCGGCACATTAACCGCCTGCAGATTATCATTTGCCCCACCTGCCGGAACTCGCGGGTACCTTTGGTTCCGGTGGTTAGCTACGGACTCCCGGCTGTAACGTTATTCATCGTCAGCTGGCGTCGTGGCCGCGTCTTTGGGAATAAGCTTGTCCAGGATTCCATTCACAAAGGAACTGGAATTCTCTGTGCCATATTCGCGAGCGATCTCGATAGCTTCGTCGATGGCGACAGCGGCCGGAGTGCCCATTTTTGTCATCTCGTAAAGCCCCATTCGCAGGACATTGCGATCCGTTGGAGGCATCCGCTCTACTCGCCAATTCACGGCAGTTTTTCGCAGCACTTCATCCAGTTGGTCACGGTTTGCGCAGACGCCGCTGAACAGCATCCAGGCAAAATCGCGGAGCGGTGTTTCCGTGAATTGCTTGCGCATGTCGATCTGAATCCGGGTCTTGTCGGCGTCAGGATTCTGGTCCACAAGATACAACATTTGCAGCACAAAACGGCGTGCCTCAGATCGTCCAGCCATAGCGAATCAGGTATGCTAAAAAAACTCGCCGCCAATCTCAGATCGCGGCCTTTTCGTGTGAATCTGGCAAGATAGCACATCCATCCAGCCCCCACCACCGGAAGAGATCTGCTGATGAAGAACTCCCCACGCCTCTCAATTCTGATCACACTGATAGCCCTGTTTTCGCACGTCTCCACGCGAACGCCGGTTCAAGCTGACCAGAAAACTCGGCCCAACGTCCTGTTTATCGCTGTCGACGACCTGAACCACTGGGTGGGACATCTAGGGCGGAATCGCCAAACCAAAACTCCCAATCTCGACCGGCTCGCCAAAATGGGAGTGACTTTCAGCAACGCACATTGTGCAGCACCAGTCTGTAATCCTTCGCGAACAGCGTTGTTGTCCGGAATGCGACCGGGATCGACTGGCGTTTACGACAACAACAATCCTTATGGCGGTGCCGTCACCGTTAAGCAGTCTCTGGTTACTCAGTTTAAAGAGCACGGATACGCAACGCTGGGGATGGGAAAGTTGTGGCACGGCGGGCTCGGATTTGAGGAGCAATGGACGGAGACCAGAAACGAAGATCCAAAGGGCTCCGGTGGTGCCAGAGTTGAAGATCGCAGCATCGGAGGTATCGCATTCGGTGTCATCCACGGCGATGACAGTGCCGTCTCGGATACTCAGATTGCAGATTATGGAATTTCGGAGCTCTCCAAATCCCATGACAAGCCATTCTTCCTGACGCTCGGTTTTCATAAACCGCACATGCCATGGAACGTGCCGCCGAAATATTTTGACATGCACCCGCTGGATCAGATTGAATTGCCTCCGACCAAAGACGGTGATCTCGCGGATGTTCCTTCAGCCGGGCTGAAGATGGCGAAAGCTTCGGGCGATCATGCCGCTGTGCTGAAATCCGGCCGATGGAAAGAAGCCGTACAGGCCTACCTGGCGGCGATCAGTTATCTCGACGGGCAGGTGGGGCGAGTTCTGGATGCTCTGGAACAATCGCCTTACAAGGACAACACCATCATCTGCCTGTGGGGAGATCATGGCTGGCATCTGGGCGAGAAAGAACATTGGCGGAAGTTCGCTCTATGGGAAGAAGCGACTCGCGCTCCGCTCATCTGGGTAGCTCCTGGGACGACAACGCCGGGTGGAGTCTGCAAGAGTCCTGTCGACTTCATGACGATCTATCCGACGTTATGTGATCTCGCTGAGATTTCCATTCCGAAGCATGTCGAGGGACAGTCGATTCGGGCTCTCCTGAAAGATCCGAATGCGGCCGGTTCAGGCATCGCCATCACGACCTTCGGTCAGAATAATCATGCCGTACGAACCGACCGCTGGAGATATATCCGCTACGCTGATGGCGGCGAAGAACTTTATGATCATTCCAA
>CANHVD010000361.1 GCA_947463775.1 Planctomycetaceae bacterium
ACTGGAATACGGGAATTATCTCGTCTGCCATGAAGCCGAAGGAATCGTTCGTGAGTATTCACCGGACGGGAAGACGGCCTGGGAATATCAGGTGCCCCTGTTTGACCGCAAGCCGGCAGGCGGGCATGGCGTCGAAGCGTTTGGCAATCAATGCTTCTCCGCCATTCGGCTGGCGAACGGCAATACACTGATCGGGACAGGAAATGGGCATAGCATTCTGGAGGTGACTCCAGCCGGTCAGACAATCTGGAGCCTTCATCAGAATGACTTGCCCGGGATACAGCTCGCGTGGGTAACATCGCTTCAGGTTCTGCCCGGTGGAAATATCCTGATCAATAACTGTCATGCGGGCCCGAAGAATCCGCAGTTGATTGAAGTGGATCGCCACAAGAAGGTGGTCTGGTCGTTTCTTGATTTCGATCGATTTGGAGATTCACTGACGAACTCTCAGATTCTGGCCGTTGACGGAAAGTCTCTGGATGCCAGCAAGTTGCTGCGATAGCCAACCCTGACACTGCGTCAGCAACCCTGAGCGTTTCTGAAACGTTCCTTCTCTGTACCACTATTTCTCGCGGGCAGAGTTTCAGCACGAACCTGAAGTTTGCGAGAACGGAGCCTGCGGGTTCTCCGGAACCAGAGTGACATTTGGCGAGAGTGAACTTCTGGTGAATCTTAGTGCAGTCGGAGTATCACGCGGACAGCGTATCAACCTCTTTGAAGATCGATTTGTATCCGCCAGAGTCACTCAGTGGACGTGAGTGCATGCCTTGGTTCACAGGCAATTGACAGACAACCCCTTATTGGATGCTTTGCGATCCGTTTGCCCTGAGTCCGTGCGATCTTAACCTGTTCTGAATCATCAGGATCACCCTGGCTGCTACAGCCGGTACGAACAGCATGGTCTGCCCTGGCAGGATTTGCGTTTCGGCAAAAATGGCCGCAACATGCCAATGAGGCAAACTGCACGCGACTCTGACGGCGATACAAGTGAGGAATCGACCGTTGCTGTCGGCGAGAGTCAGGCGAAATCGCCGGCATTGAAAGCAACGTTCGAGCAGTCAACGCATTTCGCGATTGACGATCCGTATCGATCCAGTTTGAAGCAATGCTTCGCTGTTCAGAATCAGGAGTAGTCCCTTGAACGGTTCCACGACAACGATCCGCCGGTCATCCAATCAGGAGTTCCGGGGATTCAGAAACTTTATGGGGATGTCCATGGTGATGTCCCTCGCCGTTGTATTCTTCGGCATGCAATTAATGATGGTTGGCCCATTGAAGGGCCGACTCGAAACCATCCAGACTCGGATGGAATCCACCGAGAATAACATGAACAAGCTGGTTGCTGTTCGTGACTCGGTGTTCCGCACCAACGATCTTCTTTCAAGCCTCGAAGATCAGTCTTCTCGCCTGCAGTCACTGGAACAGAGCATCACGGACATCAAGACACTTCGGACCACGATCGAACAAGAAGCTGGTGCCGCTCAAACTGCTCTGGCATCGCTCGACAAACTGTCTGCTGTACAGCAGCGGATCATCGAATCGGAAGCTCAGACTCAGCAGGCTTCCGCCCAAATCAGTGCAATGCAGGAACTGCAGAAGGCCATTCTGAACGGTTCAGAGAGCACTGAAGTTGCCAACAACTCTCTCGAAGGTCTGGTTGCTCTGCAGAATCGCCTGATCGCCGCTTCCAATGGCTCAGAGAAGGCCAGCGAAGGTCTGGCCAGCATGAACGATCTGACACAGCGCATGTCAGCACAGGCTGACGATATTAAACTGGCAGCTCAGAAGTTTGACGAATTCGTCGGCCTCAAGAACGCCGTCACAACAGCCTCTGCCGATCTGGATGCCGCGAAGGCTGGTATTCAGGACCTGAATGCTCTGAAAGACTCTGTCGTGGCTTCTTCAGCCGGTGTCATCAACGCTCAGGAAACAGCTCGTACTCTGGTCGCCATGAATGAGTCACTGAATAGTTCAGACCTGCAGTTGACTTCTGCTCGCGAGAATCTCGACTCGCTGATGAAACTGCAGACAACGCTCAGCCATCAATCGAGCGAGATCTCTGCCGCGATTCAGAATCTGGAGATCATGGACGACTTCCGAGTTGAAGTGGCTTCCCACGTGAAGTCGCTTGAGACTCTGCGACGAACTCTGATGGACATTGCAATGATGGAATCCACCATGGGCCGTGTTGCCAATGTTGTTGAACCACTGACTCAGATCGGTAACCTGCGACGCCTGAACGAAGATGAAGTTCGTGAAGCCGCCCGAGTTATCCTGGATCGCCGCATGACTCGCTTCTCTCAGACTGAATCGCAGACTGAAAACGGTGCGACCGAAGCCATCGAAGCATCTCAGAGTGAAGTACCATTGCCGATCGAGCCAGCAACGTCTCAGGAAGAACTAGTGCCGCTGCCACCTGAGGCCCGCTAATAGATTGGTCACTGAAAGACTCACAAACCACAAACCAGAAAAGCCCGGCATCTCAAAAGGATGGCGGGCTTTTTTTAATTGCTGACTCGACTTGATCCCGTTAGATGCTCATCCCGCATGGTGCCGCCGTCGATGGCTTCGAGACGCGAACGCATAGTAGGCAACACCCGAGGCAATGAGCCCCAAAACAGCGAAGGTTTGCGAGGGCCGCTCCATCAGCAAGCTAATGAACGCGCCAAGGTAGGCGAGAAGTAATAACGCCGGAGTGACAGGATAGCCCCACGTTCGATACGGGCGAGCAATGTCCGGGCGAGTTCGACGGAGAATATAAACCGCAGCGACGGCCATCCCGTAGAAAATCACTCCCGCACAGATGACGGAATCGGTGAGACTGTCGAAGGCGGCTTTTAGTCGGCGAGAATGTTCTTCTCCTGAAGTGGGGGCTGTGACCGGTGCCGCAATTTCGGCAGCCACGGAGGAAGTACCAGCGATCGGGCCGATTGAACTGACGGTCGGTGCCGTCGTCGGAGCATTGGGATCCCACACGGAAAATAACAGCACAAGAAATATGGCCCAGGCGGCCTGCAGCACAATGGTGTTGCACGGTGTATGGTAGCGACGGTGAATGCGATGCAACCACGCGGGAACCAGGCCGTCGCGAGCAATCGCAAGGTAGATTCGCGGACCGGTGATCATGTTGGAGTTGGTCGCTCCGAACGTCGAAATCATGACTCCCACAGCGGCGACCTGAGCACCGATCGGGCCAAACATCACCTGAAAAACATCGGCAGCCACTGTTCGGCTGTTCGCGAGATGATGAATTGGCAGCACCAGATGATAGCTCAGGTTCGCGCCAAGATAGACCACGATCACAATTCCAAGACCAATGGCCATGGCTCGCGGAACATTACGGCGAGGATCCTTGATGTCTTCAGCGACCGGTCCAAGATTGATCCAGCCATCGTAAGGCCACAGCACGGCGACCATGGCAATTCCCAGCGCTTTCAGAAATCCCATTGCAGCGCCGGGCTGATCGGGCATTTGAAACATGGGCTGCAGATTTGCGGTGTCGACACTCCGAAACAGGAATGGCAGCACAATCAACGCGACAAGAAACGCGACCTTGGAAACAGTGGCTGTTCCCTGCACCAACGCTCCCGCGCGAGTGCTGAAGAGATTGACAATCGCCAGCCCGGCGATAATCAGCACAGCCATCGAAGTCTGGCCCACGGGCGATAGTGGCACGACCTGATTAAAATACAGAACGGTGGCACAGGCCAGCGCGCCGACTGATCCGGTTCGCACAACCCAGAACTCCGTCCAGCCCCACAAGAACGCCGGCAGTCTGCCATAAGCTTCACGAATGTAAAGGTATGGGCCGCCAGCATGAGGAAACATGGCTCCCAGCTCCGCCAGAGCCAGTGAACCGCAGAGCGTAATAATTCCAACAAACAGCCACGTGCCGATAATCGCCAGGAACCCATAAGGCTCCAGCGCGCTGTCGATGGAACTGACCTTCAGGAAGATTCCGGAGCCGATAATTGATCCGACAACAATCATTATCGCGTCGAACAGCCCCAGCACCTGCGGCAATCGCTGCGGTTCTGAGTGGCCAGTATTCTCGGGCGACAATCCGGCGGTCTCTTGAGGCACAGGCGTTCCCGCTCAAAAAGAATCTGCGAAAGACCGCTTTGTAATCGGTGGGAACGCGCTGACGCAAACGCTGACAATGACGGATCACGAATGTCGACCGAATATTGTCCTGCTCAATGCACAGGGTGCATTCTGTTCATGCTCTGTCCACGTCAGTGCGGATGCGGCTTCTGAAGCTTTCTGCGATTGTCGAGTCTATTGCCCCAGTTGTTTTGAACGCAGTGTCGAGGCTTCCACAGCTGACATAACGGCTGCTCGAAGGCCGCCGATCTCCAGAGCATGCAGGCCGGCGATTGTTGTGCCGCCCGGACTGGTGACAGAATCTTTCAGCACCGCCGGATGAAGGCCTGTTGCAAGTTGCATTTCGCCAGCGCCTGCCACCGTGGCCGAGGCCAGTCGAGTTGCTGTGGCGCGAGGCAGGCCCATTTTGACACCGCCATCGCTCAGGGCTTCAATGATCTGGAACACGTAAGCGGGGCCGCTGCCGGACAAGCCCGTGACGGCGTCGAGCAATGACTCTGGCACAATCTCCACGATGCCTGTTGTTTGCAGCAATTCAGAAACCAATTTGACATCGTCCGCCGTGGCCGTAGCTCCGGCAGAAACGCCACTCGCTCCCTTACCGACCAATGCGGGAGTGTTCGGCATAACTCGAACGATGCGGCTGCCTTCCGGTAAACCCGCCGCGAGTTTCTGAATTGTGATGCCAGCCGCCACGGAAACAATCACCGGAGCTGTTTCCAGAGTCGCCGAAACAGTGGCCAAAGCTTCCGTCATGATCTGCGGCTTTACTGCGAGGATGACAACAGTTGCCCCTTTGAGCACACTGGTCAGATCTGCAGAGACCGTCACGCCAGCACCGGTTTTTCCTGCAAACGCCGTTCGAGCGGATTCATACGGATCGTAGCCGGCAATCTGATCGGGCTTCAGGAGATTTCGAACGAATCCGGCCGAGAGGGCCGTTGCCATTTGACCAGTGCCAATAAACGCAACTCGCTGTGTAGACCAATTCATAGTCGAGGGACTCAATTCAAGAATTCAGATTTATGGTGGTGTCTTCATTTGGTTACTCCGAGCAACCGATGAAGCAGATTCTGTCTGGGAGGAGGCGCTGCCGGGGAAAGCTATTCGTTTAACGGCGAGCCGCAGGCGTAGGCGAAATCCAGTGGCAACGCCCGCGGCTTGCCGTTAAACGAGTGAGCCGGAACCCATGCGGTCGTCAACCTGGCTCGCAGTATATCTCAGAGCTGGTGGTAACTCTTGTACCACGCCACAAATTTCTTCACACCATCTTCAATCGGTGTGCTTGGCCGGAAACCCACATCTCTCTGCAATGCGTCGATATTGGCATATGTCGCCGGGACATCTCCCGGCTGCATCGGCAGCATATTCTTTTCCGCCTTATGCCCGAGAGCAGACTCCAGTGTCTCGATCAAATACATCAGCTCGACCGGCTGATTGTTGCCGATATTGTAAACTCGATAAGGAGCTGCCGTGCTGCATTCATCCGCATCGCTCGCCACGGCCTGTGCCGTCGGGATCGTGTCGCTGGTACGAATCACGCCTTCGACGATGTCATCGACAAACGTAAAGTCGCGTTTCATACGTCCATGGTTGAAGACATCAATAGGCTTGCCGGCCAGAATGGCCTTCGTGAACATCCACATCGCCATATCCGGTCGTCCCCACGGACCGTAGACCGTGAAGAATCTCAGCCCCGTGGTGGGCAACGCAAACAGATGGCTATACGTATGCGCCATCAGCTCGTTGGCTTTCTTGGTAGCCGCATACAAGCTGACTGGATGGTCAACTCGATCTTCCACAGAAAACGGAATCTTTCGATTCGCGCCGTACACCGAACTGGATGAGGCATACGTCAGGTGAGCAACCTTCTGGTGACGACATGCTTCGAGGATGTTCACGAACCCGACCAGATTCGCATCGACGTAAGCCTGAGGATTCGTCAAGGAGTACCGCACACCGGCCTGAGCGGCCAGGTGGATGACTCGATCGAATCGATGAGTTTCAAACAGTCGATTGATCCCATCACGATCTTCCAGTGCCAGCTTCTGAAAGCTGAATCCGGAACGACCTTCCAGAAGAGCGAGTCGATCGTGTTTGAGCTGGGGCTGAT
>CANHVD010000362.1 GCA_947463775.1 Planctomycetaceae bacterium
GCCTCGCGATGCTGCTAAGTCTCTGGCAGTATGTCTTCGGAGAATTTGATTCAAAGAATCCCGAGTCGGTTATCACAGCCACCTCGCGTCTGCGCTGGCTTTGGCTGCTGGTTCCGTTGATGTGTTTCTGGGCTAACTCCCATGGTGGTTTTGCCGCAGGAGTTTGCATCATGCTGGCCTACCATGGTTTGGTGTGTCTGCAGTTGATTCATCGTCGAGGCTTTCGGCATCGAAGATTCCTGCTGCACCTGTCGATCGTGACTGTCGCTGCAGTTCTGGCAACGCTCATTAATCCTTATGGAGTTGAGCTGTGGCGGTTTATGCTGAACGCACTCACGCTGCCTCGTCCGGAGATTGCAGACTGGGGTCCTCCGGCGCTTATTGGAATGGAAGCCACTCGTCTGTGGTGTCTGCTTGCTGTTGGTGTGATCGCCCTCAGTGTTGATCAGCGTCGCGATTTCGCCAGGCTTGTGATTCTGGCACTGCTGCTCTGGCAAAGTCTCAGTCATTGTCGGCACCTTTCAATCTTTGCCATCGTGTGTGGCTTCTGGATTCCTCGTGCTTTGCAGCAGGTGGGGAATAATCTTCAACAGTCATTCCGGAAGTTGCAGCCACAGACGGCAACGCGATCAACCGGGAGGTTTCGCATGGCCGCCATGCTGCTGCTGATTTCATTGAGTCTGGTCAAGCTGCTGCCGACTTTGCAGGAAGTTCCTGTGGAACGTAGTGAGTACCCAGTCAGTGCAATGCAGTATCTGCACGATCATCAGTTGCACGGCCGTACTTTGGTGACATTCAATTGGGCTCAGTATGCCATCGGATGTTTTGCTGCAGACGATGGACCTTTGCGAGAATCCCGAGTGGCCGTGGATGGGCGATTTGAAACCTGCTATCCGCGCGAGATCACGGATATCTGTTTCGATTTCTGGCTGGGGACTGATGACCCAGGTGATCGTTATCGCAGTCCATATTCGCCTCCATTTTCACCATCTCTGGCGTTGGAATTTGAAATGCCTGATCTGGTGCTGCTCGCTCGAGATCAACGTCCCTCCGTTCGCATTATGCAGCAGCATGAGGATATCTGGACATTGCTCTATCAGGATTCGCTCGCACAGATCTGGGGGCGTCGTTCTGAATATGATGTGCCCGGCCTGAAGAACTACCTTGCGCCGTCGCAACGACGTATCTCTGACGATCCTCAGGTCGGCACGGTTCCCTGGCCTGCGTATCCGTCGGGTAACCCTTCCGCCGACCGCATTACTCTCAGCCCGGCGGCGATCACGGATATCATTTCTCGCTGAGGATTCGATTGCTGGAATTCAGAGACGACTTAAGAGTGCGGTTTTTAACTGCGGACTTGAGTGCTCAAACGGGAAACCGGTCAAGGTGACTTCGGACTTCGTGCCGTTGGCATTAGATTACGGTTTCGCAGTTCCCGTTTTCTCTGCTTGATGGAATTCTCCACAGTGCAACTTTCCTCGAACGATCTGGTTCTGGTGACCGGGGCTACTGGACTCGTTGGCAGTCATGTCGCTGAACAAGCCCGGCAAAAAGGACTTCGTGTTCGCACGCTGGTACGATCCGGAGCTGATACGACACTGCTGAGAAAATGGGGTTGTGAGCTGGTGACAGGTGATCTGGACCAACCGGAATCACTCGCGGCAGCCTGTCGTGATGTCACGGTTGTGATTCATTGTGCGGCTCGAGTGGGTGACTGGGGGCCGACGGACGATTATCGTCGTGTTAACGTGGAAGGCACGAAGGCGCTTCTGGAGGCTGCCCTGGCGGCCGGCACGCTGGCTCGCTGGGTGCAAATCAGCTCTTTGGGTGTTTACGAAGGGCGTGATCACTACGGTACCGATGAAGCGACGTTGCCCAGTACGACAGGGATCGATGGTTATACTCTGACCAAAGTTGAGTCGGAACTGCTTGTCTGTGACTACATCCGCAATCGCAAACTGCCGGCTGTTGTGCTGAGACCCGGATTTATCTACGGACCTCGCGATCGTACGGTGCTCCCAAGACTTCTGGATCGATTGCGTTCCGGAAAGTTTGCGTTTCTGGGTTCCGTCGACAAACTGATGAATAACACGTTTGTGGGAAATCTTTGCGAAGCGATCTGGCTGGCTGTTGAGCGCGATGATGTCGTCGGCGAAGTCTTTAATATCCGAGATCCTCGCGCCGTCACGAAGCGGGAGTTCATTGATACCGTGTGTGACGCAGTCGGGCTGAGTCATCCGAAAAAGATTGTTCCGCTTCCTGTCGCCAAATTGCTGGCTCGACTCATGGAGTCCACCTGGAAACTTCTGGGCAAGAAGGAAGCTCCGCTGCTTAACAGTGCACGCATCAAGTTTCTGGGATTGAATCTTGATTTCAGTATTGATAAAGCGATTCGCCAATTGAAATATCAGCCATCCACTGATTTTCGTGATGCAATGAAGGCCTCTTTGAAGTAATGAGTTTGATATGAATCCCTCACGAACAATTGTGCTGGCCAGTCGGAACCACAAGAAAGCTCGCGAAGTTGCTGAGATTCTGGCACCGGCCGGATTTCGCGTCATTCCGGTGACAGAGTTTCCGGATGTTCCCGAAGTCGAAGAAGACGGCCTCACGTTTGCCGCCAATGCGGCGAAGAAAGCTTCTGAAGTCGCGAAGCATTTGGGCCAATGGGTCATTGGCGAAGACAGCGGTTTGCAGGTTGACGCCCTGAACGGCGGCCCCGGCATTTACTCGGCACGGTATAGCGGCGAGGGCGCTACCGATGAAAAGAACAATCAGAAGCTGATGGCAGAGCTGTTGAATGTTCCGGATGAGAAACGTGGTGCGGGATACCTTTGCAGCGTGGCGTTGTCATCGCCGGCGGGTGAGATTCGAATTGCGTGTGAAGGGACTTGTCGAGGACGAATTCTTCGTGACGCGAACGGGGCCGGTGGGTTCGGTTACGATCCGTATTTCCTCATCCCGGAATATCATCTGACATTTGGTCAACTGAGTTCCGTCGTTAAGCATCGGCTCAGTCATCGTGCACGAGCCTTTGCGAAGTTTGTTCCGTTGTTGCTGAAGATTCAGAACGAATTCTAAACGACAGGATTTGGGTTTCATGCAACATCTGATCGGCTGGTTACTGTTGATCGCCAGCATTGCCGGACACACGGAGTGGTGGGTGGTGATCGTGAATCGTTCGCATGCATTGCGCATTCGATCGACAAGTTTAAGAAAGTTTCGGACGCTGCATGACCTCGCTGTGCTGTCGTATCCGGTGATTTTGCTGTGGCTGACTGGTACAGGTCCGAAGAGTCTGTGGCGAGGCGGCCGTTTCTCGGAGCAGTCTTCTTTTCTTCAGTGTCTTTTGATCGTCACGATCACGGGCTGTATTCCGCTGATTCTTGGGATGCTCCGCTGGCACTGGATTCGGCATCCTCAGTTCAAACACAGCAATAGCACCACGCGGCATGATGTGCTTGGGCAGGCGTCAACGGAAGAAGAGCGAACTGCTGTGCGTGGGCCTCGACGGCATGTTTCACAGCTGTGGCCGTGGAATGAGATCTTCCACCTGGAAGTTAACACCAAAGCCATCCGAGTGAATTCATCGGTCGGAAACGGCAAAACCACAAGAGCGCCGCTTCGGTTGGCGCATATTTCGGATCTCCATTTCATTGGCTGTCCCGGACTCGGCTACTACCAGTTTCTCGTGAACCAGATCACAGAACTTCAACCGGATTTGATTCTGTTCACAGGCGATCTGATCGACGAGATGGAGCTACTGCCGGAAGCCATTGATATCCTTCGACCGTTGCTTTCCGTTGCCCCATGCTACTTTATTCTTGGCAATCATGACTGGAAGTACGAACACGAACAGATTCGCTCACAGTTTGCGGCTTCAGGCTGGCGATGCGTGACGGGGCGTTCGGAGATTCTGCGGGTCGGAGAATATCAGATCCTGCTCGCCGGATCTGAACAGCCGTGGATAGGACCGGCTCCGCCCGTTGTGCGGGATGCGGGATGTGATCTTCGAGTCTTGTTAAGTCATTCGCCCGATCAGCATCTTTTGGCAAAACGGTTCGGCTATGACCTGATGTTGTCCGGACATACTCATGGTGGTCAGGTTGTGTTGCCGTTGTTCGGCCCCATTTATTCACCGAGCTTGTTTGGAGTCAGTTACGTCTCTGGATTGTTCCGCCGAGGCAAACTGACGATGCATGTTTCAAGAGGTGTTGGTGCAAAAGATCCGATGCGATGGCGATGTTGTCCGGAACTGACTTGCCTGGAAGTCACTTGCGGAAATTGATTGTTCGACGCAGGCTTATCGAGCCGCATCTTCCTTTCGAACCCAGCCGTCGCCGATCCCTTCGAAGTGACCAAAGACATAGTCACTGGTCTCCGTGAGAACCGTGAACTCCGCGCCATCACGGAGCGGTTGATCGAAGGCCGGTTCATAGTCTTTGCCGGTACCTTTTCGAGCAGTTGTTTCGATGATAATTACGGCGCGATGAACCTGAGTGGGATCATTCAACAGGCATTCTGCACTCAAGGCTATTCCGAAAATAAGTGCGACTGCCATCGCTGAAATCAGGCTCCTGCGTCGCATAACGATGGAGACGACAAACAGTATTGCCGCGAGACAAAGACTACAGCTCGCCAGCCGAATTTTGGCAGAAGCGGAAAACCAGTCAGTCCAGAACAAGACGTGACTCCACCATGGAACAGGCGGATCCGGCAGGCGTCCGGGAGCAGACGCAAGAGCCTGTTGAAGATTGGCCGCCAGATACGGATCGCGAGGACGATAAGGTTTCGCTTTTCGATAGTTCAGGATTGCTCGTCCGAATTCGCCGGCTCGGAACCATGCATTTCCGAGGTTGTAATACACCGCACCGCTGTGAACGCCGTCTGCAACGATTGATTCCAGTTCCCGCGCGGAGGCGCGATAATCATCGGGCGATTTCGCCTGATCAAACAGTTCAAGCGCCTTCACGAAGGCACGCTCGTGAGCACCCGGTTCTGCGGCAGTTGCAATCGAACTCGACAGGCAAAAAATTACTGACAAGAGCAGCAGCCGAAGAACATTGATCGTTTGTCGCGACATCAAATCATGACTGTAGAACATTGGAATTTGCTGAGGACAATTCATCGCACCGATCTCCGCTGCAACACGGGGCTGATACTGTCGATCAGTTTGGTAGCGATCTCAAGAGATGACGTGACATTGACGCTGTCAACTCCACCATACTCGGTGCCTTCGATGGTTTCTAGTAACTGATTCGCGGCGTTTTGATCGACCTCAGAGACGCCGACATCCTTAAGAATTCGCCGGACATCTGCGGCCGTCAGCCCTTCGACGACCTGATTTTGAGTATCTGCAACCAATCCCAACAACGCCGCTCGAATCTGTCTCAGCGCTTCGCGCGACTTTCCGTCCTTCTCGAACTGGCTGACCGTTGCCAATCGAGACTGTGCCATTTTTCGGGCTTGTGAGCGACGTTGTCCGACCGCATCGTTTGATCGTCGACGATGCACAATGACGCCTGCGACTGAACATAGTGACAGACACCAGAGTCCACCAACGACCGGCAACCAGTCCGTCAGGCCGACGTGATCATCCTGCAATTCCGCCAGATCGGTAATGTTCTGGAAGATGCCGGAATCACTCTTCCGAATCTCTTTGTTTCCAGACGGAGAAATCGCTCCCACAAGTTCATCGGTTGACAACGAACTTGCCTCCGCGACCTCCAACGCGATAGGTTCAGTGCTGATCTCCGTGAAGGCTTCAGTCGTTGGATCAAAATTGGTCAGATTCAGAGCGGGCAAAGAAACTCCGGCACGCTTTGGCCGAAGGCCGTATGCAAATTTCTTGATGTCTCCGTCGACTCGACCGGTGGGAGCTTTGTCGATGATCTCGAAGTTCTCAACGATCTCCGGAATCCCTGAAAGATCCGGCGCGGAGATCAATTCCAGCGACCCGGCCTGACTGCCCCGAGCGAACTCAAGGTTGAGTGTCAGAGGATCACCGACGCGCAGACGAACGGGATTTGCTGAGGCCGCAACGAGATACTCGCCAATGCCACCGGTAAACGTCGCTGGGCGAGGCGAGGGGACTTCACGCACCTCGACAGAAACAGCCGGCGCGATGGCAACGATTCTTCGTCCCCGAAATTCCTGACCGTTCAGCCCTTCAACGAAAGTCCCTTTGACGAGAGCGGGCCCAAATTCATAC